>JANLSF010000014.1:0-10278 GCA_031362285.1 Gemmatimonadota bacterium
CAACAACGTGATGGGCGCCGGCGAGATCATCGGAGAGCAGCAGCTGCATGACATCGGCAAGCTGTGCTTCGCCTTCACGGCGTTCTGGGGCTACCTGACGTTCAGCCAGTTCCTCGTGATCTGGTATGCCAACATCACCGAGGAGTCGCACTTCTTCAATTTGCGGCTCTCGGGCGTCTGGAAGCCGCTCACCTTGTCGTACGTGGCGTTGATGTTCGTGCTCCCGTTCTTCGGGTTGATGGGCAAGTATCCGAAGATCTGGACGCCGACCATGACCTTCTTCGCGGCGTCGAGCACGCTCGGCCTCTGGATCCACCGCTACATCGAGATCTATCCGTCCATCTACGGCGAGATCGATCACCTCCCGTTCGGGCTGTTCGAGGTGGGCGTCTTCGTCGGCTTCCTCGGGCTGTGGGGCTTCTGCTACACGAGCGTCCTCGATGCCTTCCCGAAGATCCGCGTCTTCATGATGACGTCGGAGTATCGTGACGAGGTCCAGATCCCGGTGGATGCCGACACGATGGAGCCGCTGCCGGCGCACGAGTAGCGCTGAGGCGCCGGGAGCGGAACCTCGCCCCCGGTGGCCAGGCCTTCACCACGGAGGCACGGAGGCACGGAGAACGGCGAGGCCCCTGAACCGGAGAACGGTCAGGGGCCTCAGTCGTTCTCGGGGTGTGATCTGTCAGGCCGCACACCCGGCGCGTGTCCATTACCTCCACGCACGTCGGTTCGCACGCCCGCGCTCGCCCTTCCCGCAGTCCTCCGTGCCTCCGTGCCGCTGTGGTGAATCCGGTGTCGGCACGCTGACGCCCGCTTCACCTGGCGCGCCTCCGCGATCCTCACCCCAGCGCGAACGCCCGCAGCGCCGCCAGCGGCATCGCCCCGCTCAGCCGCTCGACTTCCACGCCGCCGCTGAACCTCGCCACGGTCGGAATGCTCGTGACCCGGAATTGCTGGCCGGTGGCCGGCGACCGGTCAGTATCGAGCTTGACCACCAGCACCCGCCCCGACAACTCGCGCGCCACCTCGTCCACCGCCGGAGCCATCGCCTTGCACGGCGCGCACCAGTCGGCGTAGAAGTCCACCACCACCGGCAGTTCGCTCTCGGCGATCGTCCGCGCAAACGTGGCGTCGTCGAGCTTGAGCGGACGATCGAGGAGCATCGGCTTGGAGCAGGCGCCGCACTTGGGACGGTCGGCGAACCGCGCCGCGTCCACGCGGTTCCAGCCCTCGCACCACTGGCAGCGGACGGTCACGTGCAGCGCCGCAGGAGCACCGGTCGGCATTGGGGGGGTCCCGAAGGGGGTACCCGGATATATTACCACCGGTCGGAATCGGGGCGGTAGCTCAGTTGGGAGAGCACCTGCTTTGCAAGCAGGGGGTCAGGGGTTCGATCCCCCTCCGCTCCACGTCGAACGCCGTTCAACCATCGCCACCACTGCCATGACTGCGAGCGCACCCGCTGGGCTGCCCAAGGTCGGGGATGTCGTCCCCGACTTCACCCTGCCGTCCACGTCGGGCGCCAAGGTGAGCCTGTCGCAGTTCCGCGGGACGCAGCACGTGCTCCTCGCCTTCTTCCCCCTCGCCTTCACGTCGACCTGCACGGCGGAAATGTGCGCCTTCAGCGTCGACTTCGAGCAGTTCGCGTCGAAGGACGTCGCCGTGTTCGGGATCTCGGTCGACGCCGTGCCGACGCTCAAGGCATTCAAGGCGAAGGAAGGGATCAAGGTGGACATGCTCTCCGACTTCAAGCGTGACGTCGTGGGCCCGTGGGGACTGCTGTTCGGCGACACCTTCTTCGCGAATCGGGCCTACGTGCTGATCGACAAGGCCGGCGTGGTGCGCTGGACCTTCGTCGAGACGACCCCGGGAACGAAGCGCGAGAACGCGGAACTGCTCGCGCAGATCACCGCGCTCGGCTGATCGCCGCCCGGCGTGGCCGAACCGGTTGATCGCCTCTCGCAGGACGACACGGCCGCGCTCAGCGCGCTCGACGGGACGGCGTTCGCACCCATCGCGCCCCGGTGGCTCGATGCGCCGGGCTTCTGGGATGAGTGCCGGGTCCACGGGCGGTCGCTGAGCCCGGGATTCACCGTCACCATCGTCGACGCCGATGCCGGGGTCATCCCGTTGCGGTTGGCGTCGCGCCGCAGCACGCCGGCCGAGTTGATCGCCGAGTACCGGATGGGGAACGGCATGACAGCGACCGAGGTGCGCTCCGTGCACCCGGGCGGCGTCTTCGTCTCCGAGTGGCGACTGCGCGCGCTCAAGCCCGCCACCGTGCATCTCGTCGCGTGGACGCTGGCGCCCGCCGGGTCGGTGGGCGCCCGGGGCGTCGCGTTCGAGGGCTCCCTCGATTGGCGCGACGAGTCGGAGGGGCGCACGTGCTCGTTGGCGGCGCTGGGAGAGTCCACCAGCTGGATCGCCTGCGCCGCCGGCAATCTCGACGTCGCGCCCTCGTGGGCGGCCACACCGCTGCCGGAGCTCTGGGCATCGGAGCGCCTGCCGGGTGCGGTCCGGGGACCGCAGCGCGCCGCGGAGCGCTGGTGGTGTTTCGCCGTGCACCGGTCGCTGCGGGTCCGCGATGCCGGCGGATCGGCCACCTTCGCCCTCCGCGTCATCGACGCGGCCGCGCCTGTCACGCCGCCGCCGACGGTCGCGCTCGGGCACACGCTGGCCGGCACCAGCCGGGCCGCCTGGAATGCCGTGCTGTCCGAGCTGCCATGCCTCTCCTGCAGCGACCCCTTCATCGAGGCGGCGTGGTGGCGACGCTGGGGCGGGCTCTTCCAGCACGCCGAGCGTGCCGCCGCGACGCCCGCCCTGATCACGGTGCGCGAAGGCGCCGCCAGTCCCGTGCGCCTGCGGGCGCTGCCGGCCATCGTGCGCGAACTGGCGTGGGCCGACCCGGCCCGTGCACGCGCGCTCGTGGAGCACGCGCTCGCCCAACGACGTCGCGATGGGGCCCTGCCCGCGGTGGATGGCGACGCCCCGGGCCCGGCCGCGGCGCCTGCGGACTGGGGCGGCAGCATCCAGGCCCTCGATGACATCGCGCCCGACGATGCCTGGGTGCGACGCGTGCATCCGCCACTCGGGGAGCACGTCACCTGGATGCTCGACGAGGCGGAGCGGATCGCGGGTTCCGCCGGGGGCGCCGACCGCGCCGTGCTCTGGGGCGTGATGATCTGGCGGGCGGCGCGCTGGCTCGAGGATGCCGCCGAACGGGCCGGGGCACCCGAGCAGGCAGGCCGGTGGCGCGAGACATCGGCGCGCTCCGGTGCCGTGGTTGCGCGCGGCCTCGGTGAGGTGTCCGTCTTGCGAGGCCCGCACCCGTCGGCGGCACCCTCGGCGCTCCCCTTCGTGGTGCTGGGCACCGACATTCCGACGCGCGAACAGGCGCTCGCCCTCCTGCGAGCGTTGCTCGACCCCGACCGGTTCTGGACGCCGTACCCCGTGCCGGCACGCGCCCTCGGCGAGGTCGACGCCCGGTGGCGTGCCGCCGAGGCGCTGGGCAATCGCGACGAGCCGGACGCGGCGCGCGTGCTCCCCTGGCTCACCGGCGCGATCATCGACGCGCTCGTGGTGCACAGCGCCGAGGCGCCGGAGTTGCGTGCGTCCGTCGCCCAGTTGCTGACGCGCTTCGTGCGCATGCATTTCGCCGATGGCGACCTTCGGCGCCCGGTCTCGTCTGGCGACTTCAATCCGTTGACCGGGGAGGCGAGCGCGGCCCTCGAGGCGCGCGGCGACCAGCGCAGTTGGCTGGCCGACCTCCTCGTGCGCCTCGCGGCCGGGGTGCGTCCGCATGCCGGCGGCATCACCGTGGACCCCTTTCCCCTCGGCGTCGAGCGTCTGGAGTTGACGGGGCTGCGCGTACGGGGACGCACGCTCGACGTTCGCATCGACGCCACCGGGGTCAGCGTGACGGTCGATGGCGTGGTGCACGCGGCGCCCCCTGGCTCGGCGATCCAGCTCGCCGACCCCGAGTAGGCCCGCGTGTGTCGGAGGCCCAACTGTAAACCCTCGGGCATGGCTGCGTGTCTTACGGGGCGTCCCCTTCGCGCCATCCTCCTGCCCACTCCCGGCATGCCGGTCCGTCGACTGATCGCGGTTCTTGCCCTCCTCGCCGCCGTGTGCGCCGCTCGCGCCGTCGGGGCGCAGCAGGTGGACGTGGTCCGCGGCCGGATCACGAGTCCGGAGAATCAGCCCATCGAGGGGGCGCAGGTCACGGTCACGACCCTGTCGGGGAATGTCAGCCGGCTGGCTCGCACGGACCAGGGCGGGCGCTTCATGGTGACCGTGCCCGGGGGCGATGGCGACTACATGGTGCAGGTCGCCGCGATCGGCTATCTCGCGAAGCGGTTCGAGCTCAAGCGCGTGGCCGACGAGGACATCCTCGTGGCCGACACGAAGCTCTACCGCAACGTGACCGAGCTCGAGGCCGTGCGCGTGCAGGCGCCGCGCGACCGGCCCACGCGCAACGACAACACCCCCGACATCGGCGGCAGCGAGCAGCGCATCAACAACGCGCAGCTCTCGGCCGACCAGCTGGGCGACCTCGCGGCGATGGCGGCGTCCACTCCGGGCGCGTTGCTCGTGCCCGGGGCCGATGGCGACCCGTCGGGTTTCTCCGTGCTCGGCCTGGCCTCGGACCAGAACAGCACCACGCTCAATGGGCAGAACTTCAGCGGCAGCAACCTGCCGCGCGACGCGCAGGTGGGCGGCGGTCTCGCCACCTCGCCGTACGACGTTGCCCGCGGCGGCTTCAGCGGCGGCAACTTCAACATCCGGCCACGTTCCGGTTCCAACTTCGTGCAGCGCGGCTCCAGCCTGTTGTTCGACAACCCGTCGCTGCAGTGGACCGACGCCGCCGCCCGCGCGCTGGGCCAGCAATTCAGCAACCTGTCCCTTGGCGGCACGGTCTCCGGGCCGCTCAAGTACAACGAGGCGTTCTACAACGTCTCGTGGCAGCTCGGGCGCCGTTCCAACACCCTGCAGACGCTGCTGAACACCGGGCCCGTCGGCCTCCAGGCCGCCGGCATCGCCGCCGATTCCGTGACGCGACTGCTCGGACTCCTCAATGGCCTCGCGGTGCCGACCCTTCCCGGGCGCACGATCACCGACCGGCTGAGCGACCAGGGCTCCCTCTTCGGCACCTTTGATCTCGCGCCGCCGGGCGCACGCTCGGGCTCGTCGTACAACCTCACGGTCAACGGCAGCTGGAACCGGCAGGATCCGATTTCCAACCTCACCACCGAACTGCCGGCCCACTCCGGATCGCGCACCGACTGGAACACGGGGGCCCAGGCCCGGCACTCCGGCTACTTCGGGTTCGGCCTCCTCAGCGAGACCACGGTCGGCTTCACCGCCTCCAACCAGGCCACCGTGCCGTTCGTGAGCCTGCCCAACGGTTCCGTGCGCATCGCCTCGAGCTTTGCCGACGGCTCGGATGGGGTCAAGAACGTGCAGTTCGGCGGCAGTCCCGTGGCCATCGACAACCGGTCGCAGTCGCTGGCCTTCACCAACCAGCTCTCCTGGTTCAGCGAGAACAACAAGCACCGGGTCAAGCTCACCACGGAGTTGCGGCGCGACGCGTTCTCGATCTTCCAGCGCCTCAACCAGTACGGATCCTTCAGCTACAACTCGCTCTCCGACCTTGCCGCGAACCTGCCGTCGTTCTTCTCGCGGCAACTCGCGCCGAGGGAGCGGGAGGGGAGCCAGCTGGTGGCCGGGCTCGGACTCGGCGATTCGTGGCGCGTGAGCCCGGGCTTCCAGCTGCAGTACGGCGTGCGGCTCGACGCGAACCACTTCAACCTCGCGCCGCCCGAGAACGCGCAGGTCGAGGCCCTCTTCGGCGCGCGCAACAGCGCCATCCCCAACCGGATCTACGCGAGTCCGCGCGTCGGCTTCTCGTGGACCTACGGCGAGGCCCCCGTGATTGCGGGCTTCGACGGCGCCTTCCGTGGCCCACGCGCCGTGGTGCGTGGTGGCATCGGCGTCTTCCAGGGGACGCCGGGCGCGCAGGCCCTCGTGTCCACCTTCGACAACACGGGCCTTCCGGCGGCGGTGCAGCAGGTGAATTGCGCCGGCCCCGCCGCGCCGGCCACGAACTGGGGCGCATGGCTCGTCGATCCCTCGACCGTCCCCGCGTCGTGTGCAGGGGGGCTCGGCGGTTTCTCGAGCACCGTGCCGAATGTCAACTTCTACGCCAGCGACTACGTCGCCGCCCGCTCGCTCCGCGCGAACCTCCAGTGGAACGGGCCGGTGCTCGACAATCGCCTGTCGGCGACCTTCGACGTCACCTGGTCGCGGAACTTCAACCAGCCCGGGTCGTTCGACTACAACTTCCTGCCGACGACGCGATTCGCGCTCGGCGCCGAGGGAAACCGGCCGGTCTTCGTGGATTCCTCGCGCATCGACCCGGTCACGGGCGCGGTGAGCGCGCTCGCCAGCCGCGTGTCGCCGTTGTTCAACCGGGTGACGGAGAACCGCTCGGACCTCACCTCGGACAGCCGGCAGTTCCGCGCGACCATCAGCCCGACCGCCTTCAACACGAACTACGGGTGGAGCCTCTCGTACGTGTACGGGGAGGTGCGCGAACAGGTGCGCGGCTTCGGAGGCAGCACGGCCGGCAACCCGGCGGTCGTCGAATGGACGCGCGGCGGCTTCGACATCCGGCACCAGATCCAGTACTCGATCTTTGCCAACCTGTTCGATGCCGTGCGCATCAGCTGGAACGGGTCGTTCCGCTCGCCCCAGCCGTTCACTCCCACGGTTGCCGGGGACATCAACGGCGACGGCTATGCCAATGACCGCGCCTTCATTCCGGACCCGGCCACGGCGTCGTCGCCGGCGCTCGCCGCCAGCTTGCGCTCCCTCCTCGCCACCACGCCGGACTACGTGAAGGAGTGCCTCGAGCGGCAGTTCGGCACGGTCGCGGCGCGCAACAGTTGCAACGGTCCCTGGACCGCGTCGGCCAACCTCTCGATCTCCCTGAACCCGGTGAAGCTCCGGTTGCCGCAGCGCGCCCAGCTGTCGTTCAGCATCAGCAACCCGCTCGGGGCGCTCGACCTCGCCCTGCACGGCGAGCAGAACGTGCGCGGCTGGGGGCAGCAGGCATTCCCCGACCAGAACCTGTATTACGTCCGCGGCTTCGACCCGGTGACCAAGCGGTACACCTACGAGGTCAACCAGCGGTTCGGCTCCGCCAATCCGCTGTTCGCCGCCTTCCGCACCCCGGTCACCGTCACCGCCCTCATGCGCATCGACGTCGGTCCCACGCGCGAGGAACAGACGCTCCACCAGCAACTCGGCCTCGGCCGACGCGGCGAGGGGACGCGCATGAACGAGGGGATGATGCGCGCCATCTACGGCAACGGCGGGCTCGTCAACCCGATGGCCACCATGCTCCGGCAGTCCGACACCCTGCAACTCACGACGGTGCAGGCCGACAGCCTGGCGACGATGAACCGGGGCTACACCATCCGCCTCGACTCGATCTGGAGTCCGGTGGGCCGCGAGTTCGCGGCGTTGCCGGCCGAGTACGACGAGGAGGGCGCCTACCGGCGCTATCGCGCCGCGCGCGAGGCCACCGTCGACCTGCTCAAGTCCTACGTCGCGCCGATCCAGACGCTGATCACCGACGCCCAGCGTCGCAAGTTGCCGCAGCTGGTCGCCAGCCACCTCGATCCACGCTATCTCTCGGCCATTCGGTCGGGAACAGCCGGCGGCGGAGGCGGCGCCTCGTTCGGCCTGGGCGGCGGCGGCAACTTCGCCGGCGGCGGCGGCGGCGGCGGTGGCGGTGGCGGCGGTCCCACGATCATCATCCGGTGAGCGCGGCGCTCCCCGTCTTCTTCCTTTTCCTGAGACCTGTCATGCGTCTGTCCCGATCACTCCTCTCCGCCGGCTTCGTCCTCGGCGCGACGTTGGGCACCGCCGCCGCGCAGGCCCCGGCGCCCAAGCTCCCGGCGGTCCGCGCGCTCAAGCCCGTGGAGCGCACCGCGGTCGAGACGTTCGTGGCCGTGTCGACGGCGCGCGCCCTCCCGGGCGGCCGGGTCCTCATCAACGACATCGCCGGCCGTCGCCTGGTGCTGTTTGACTCGACGTTGACGCAGTTCACCGTGGTGGCCGACACCACGAGTGCCACCGCGAACGCCTACGCCTCGCGCGTCGCCGGGCTCATTCCCTGGCGCGCCGACTCCTCGCTGTTCGTGGATCCGCAGACGCTGTCGATGCTGCTGCTCGATGGCGCGGGAAAGGTGGCGCGCGTGATGTCGGTGCCGCGCCCCGACGACGCGGCGGCGCTCATCGGCGGGCAGAACGGCACGCCCGGACTTGATGCGCAGGGCCGCCTGGTGTACCGATCCCAGCCAAACTTCCGCTCGATGCGATTCGGGGGGGGCGGTCCCGGCGGCGGCCCCGGCGCGGGTGCGGCTGGCGCTCCGCCCGCCATGCCCGCCTTTCCCGACTCGTTGCCGCTGGTGCGCCTCACGCTGGCCACGCGCAAGGTGGATACGGTCGCCTTCCTGAAGATCCAGAAGGTGAACATGACCATGAACCGTGACGAGAACGGGCGCGTGACGATGTCGTCGCGCGTCAACCCCATGCAGGTGATCGACGACTGGGCGGTGTTGCCCGACGGACGCATCGCGATCGTGCGCGGGCGGGACTACCACGTCGACTGGATCGGGACCGACGGCAGCACCATGACGCAGTCGAAGCTCGCCTTCGCGTGGCGCAAGATGGATGACTCGTCGAAGGCCGCGTTCCTCGATTCCACGCGGGTCGCCATGGAGCGGATCCGCGAGCGCCAGCAGGCGTCGGTGCGCAATGGTGGCGTTGGCGGCCCCACCATCGGCGGCGCGCCCGAGGGGGCGGGCGGTGGCGGCGCGCCGATGATCGTCATGCGCATCGACGGCGGTGGTCCACCGGGGGGCGGTGACGGACCGCGGCCGACCGGGGCGGCGCCGAACTTGACCATCCCCCCGATCACGATGGTGGAGCCATCGGAGCTGCCCGACTACGCGCCCGCCTTCAGCGCGGGGGCCGTGCGCGCCGACGCCGACGGGAACGTGTGGATCCGGACCTCCCTCGTGGTCAACGGCGGTTCCGTCTACGACATCGTCAACGGCACGGGGGAGTTGGTGGACCGGGTGCAGGTGCCGGCGGGTCGCGTCATCGCGGGCTTCGGACCAGGCGGCGTCGTGTTCATGGGCGTGCGAGAGGGCACCGCCACCAAGCTGGAGCGTGCGCGGCGTCCGTAGCGCCGTGGGTCAGGGCAGGGGACCGGCCGGGCGTGGATTCTCCCGCCCGGCCGGTCGCGTCATGAGCGCGGGAGCTCCGCGAAGGTTGGGCGGAGCCCGCCGATGCGTCGTCGGGGGCGCACTGCACAACAGATAGGCAGCGCGTCAAACTGGTGACGGGCGAAATACCCAACTATTCCGGTCATGATGACCGTACACTGCGATTATTCAGCGCATTCCGGCGCCCCGTACGGCAGAAGAGTGTACAGCTGTTTCCGGCTCGGTCATCTTGTCCGTATTCGTCGTCTGCCATAGCTTCCCGCGCGTTCGGCTGCTCATCTCTCGTTCGATCCGGAGCGCCTGTACGTGAGCAGCACCCTCCCCGCGATGTCGCAGGACGCCATGCCCCGGAGCGGTAGCCTCGGCTTGGCCATGGTGGCGCAGGTCGCCGCGCGACTCGCGGCCGCCGCGCATCCCGAAGACGCCGTGCTCGACGTCCTCAACCTGCTCCTGCGTGGCCTCGAGGCCGAGGAGTGCGGCGTCTGGCTCAGCACGCCGGCGGGATTGATCCGGAGTTGGGGCGTCGGGGACTTCGCCGTCACCGTCGAGGAGGTCGAGATCGTCCTCGAGGGCACGGCCCTGCCCGATGGGGGACTGCTGGCGATTGACCGCCTCGTCGCGGGCAACCAGCGACTGGGCGCCCTCGCCGTTCGCCTCACGCGCCGCTGGTCCGACGACGACCGCGCCGCCTTCCGGGCCGTCGCCAACATCCTGGCCCCGGTGCTGGTGCACGCCGAGCACTCGCACCAGCTCGAAGAGGAGGTCGCCCTCCGCACCACGCAGGTGTCCGATGAGCGCCGGTTCACGGAGAAGATCATCGACTCGCTCCCGGTCGGCCTCTACGTGATCGACCGCGAGTTCCGCATCCAGGCGTGGAACCGCAAGCGCGAGACCGGGATGCAGGGGGTGAGCCGTGAAGAAGCCATCGGGCGCACCATCTTCGAGATCCTCCACCGGCAGCCGGCCGAGCTGCTGCGCCGTG
>JANLSF010000018.1:0-1932 GCA_031362285.1 Gemmatimonadota bacterium
TCGGCCGCGCGCGCCTGACGCGTCCCTGCGGACTGCGCGATGGCGGAGAGTCCGCCGGCGAGCGCGAGGAAGGGCAGGGCCGGGAGCCCGGGCACGAGCGCGAACGACGCCAGCACGCCCGCGGCGAGCCAGAGGGCCCGCGGCTGCGCGGTCAGCTGCGCCGAGATGACGTTGCCGATGCGCGCGCCGCCCGAGGCCTGCGTGACCATGAGGCCCGCGGCCGTCGAAACGATCAGCGCCGGGATCTGCGCCACCAACCCCTCACCCACCGTGAGGATGGTGTAGGTGGACGCCGCCTGCGACAGGTCGAGCCCGCGCTGCAGCACGCCGATGACGATGCCGCCGATGATGTTGATGCCCGTGATGAGCAGCCCGGCGATGGCGTCGCCCTTGACGAACTTCGAGGCGCCGTCCATCGCGCCGTAGAAGTCGGCCTGCTGGGCGATGACGGCGCGTCGCTTGCGGGCCGTGGCCTCGTCGATGAGCCCGGCGCCCAGGTCGGCGTCGATCGCCATCTGCTTGCCGGGCATGGCGTCGAGGGTGAACCGCGCCGCCACCTCGGCCACCCGACCGGCGCCCTTGGTGATGACGATGAAGTTGATGCCGACGAGGATCAGGAAGAGCACCACGCCGACCACGTAGTTGCCGCCGATGACGAACTGGCCGAACGCCTGGATCACCGCACCGGCGTGCCCCTCGGAGAGGATGAGGCGGGTGCTGGCGACGTTGAGCGCGAGGCGGAACAGGGTGAGCACGAGCAGGAGCGCCGGGAAGGAGCTGAACTCGAGCGGATCGGTGGTCTGGAGCGCCGAGAGCAGCACGACGAGCGACACGCCGATCGACGCCGCCAGGCACAGGTCGAGCAGGAAGGGCGGGAGCGGCACCACGAGCAGCGCGATGACGAGCACCACGGCGACCATCATGCCGATCTCGGAGGTGCGCCCCTCGGTGCTCGCGGGCATGGGCAGGCTCATGGCCGGGGCGGTCACAGGCCGGCTCCGGCGACGGCGACGCGACGGCGGCGCTGGCGCATGACGAAGGCGAGCACTTCGGCGACCGCCGCGTAGAGCTCGGCGGGAATCATCGTGCCCACGCGGGCCGACCGCAGCAGCGCCCGGGCCAGCGGCTTGTTCTGGATCACGGGCACCTTGTGCTCGTAGGCGAGTTGCTTGATGCGCTCGGCGATCAGGCGCTCGCCCATGGCGAGCACGATTGGGGCCGGCGCGAGCGAGGGGTCGTAGCGGAGCGCGATGGCGATGTGCGTCGGGTTCACCAGCACGACGTCGGCCGTCTTGACATCGGCGAACATCTGGCGGCGCAGGCGCGCGCGCGCGAGCTGGCGCATGCGCCCCTTCAGGGTCGGGTCGCCATCCGACTGCTTCGCTTCCTGCCGCACCTCGTCGCGCGTCATCTTGAGCTGCTGCGTGAGCTGCCACTTCTGGTAGAGGAAGTCGGCGAGCGCGAGGCAGAGGAAGGCGAAGCCGGCGGAGGTGAGCAGCGCCACGGCATGGCGCTGCGCGGCCTCCAGGAGGGCCATCGGGCTGCGGGCGCCGAGCTCCACGAGGTCGGGCCAGGCGCGCGCGAGCACGCGCCACACGGCCCAGCCGACGATGCCGAGCTTGAGCAGGGCCTTGCCGAGCTCGGCCAGCGAGCCCCACCCGGCGAGCCGCTTGGCATTGGTGAGCGGGTTCACGCGCGCGAAGTCGGGGGTGAGCGGCTTGAGCGAGAGCACTCCCTGTCCCTGCAGCGCGGCCACCGAGAGCGCGGCGAGGCCGGTGCCGGCGACGAGCAGCAGGATGACGCCGATCATCTCCCCGCCGGTGTGGCGCAGGAGCGCGACCGCCGCGCCCTCGCTTTCCGTCTGGCCACCGAGACTGCCCAGCCCGGTGGCCATCGTCGCGGCCAGGCGGCTGCCCGCGGCGGGCGCCACGA
>JANLSF010000061.1:0-5032 GCA_031362285.1 Gemmatimonadota bacterium
GTCGTTGTAGCTGTAGCCTTGGGAGCAGCCCGTCGTGGATCCCGTGCACCAGGCGCCGCTCGGCAGAGTCAGGCTCGAGCGCCGGCCCGCCGCGTCGTAGCCGTACGCCACGGTGTAGATCGGGCCGAGCTGCCACCCTGACGGGTCACCTGCCTGCCCCTGCTGCGTGGCCATCGTGCCACACGGGTCGATGATGTACCGCAGCGAGTCCGTCTCGCTCTTCAAGTGGCCGTCTGGCGTGTACGATCGGCCCATCTTCGACACGGGATTGCTCGCCTTGATGAGCGCTCCCGTTGCGCCGTAGGTAAAGCGCGCCGTGTCGGCGTTGAAGCAGAGATACGGGCCATCGCGCGTGGGAAAGTTGAAGTGGCAATTCAAGCCCAGAAAACGGAGGTCGTTGCAGCCTGTCTGGCCGTAGTCAACCTTCGGCGCGACCCGCAACGTCATCCGATTGAGCACGTCGTAGGTCATGGTGGTGGTGATGCCGCGTGGCGTGCGCACGCTCACCACGTTGCCCGCCGGGTCGTACGTCGTGTTCGTGGTCCCGGACGACGGGTGGCTGGACTGCACCACGCGCCCGGCCTCGTCGAAGCTCGCCGTGCTCACCTGCGATGCCGGCGTCCCCTGCAACAGGAACTTCCGCACGGTGAAGGTCTCTCGGCCCTCCTTGTCGAACGTGTGTTCCACGCGCACGCTGTCCTTGGGCGTGGTCGAGACGCCGTTCACGAGGCGGGACCGACTGCGCTGCGGCCCGAGCACCGTGGACGACGTGACGCGACCCATGACGTCGTAGCGGGTGCGTGTCCAGGAAAAGCGCCCGCTCACCGTGTCGCCGGCGGTGAGCCATGCCATGGACGAGTCGATCGGGCTGTAGCTCAGCGTGTCGCGCCCCAGGGCGTCGAGCAAGGCGAACGAGCTGAACCCCATTGGTGACCGACTCGAGATCGAGTTGCCGAGCGCGTCGTATTCCACCGTCGTGACCAGCCCGGTTGGTGCCGTGACCGAGCCGAGCAGGAAGTCCGCGCGGTACGTGTACTGCACCTTGCGGGCGTTCGCCGTGTCCGGCCGCTCCCAGAGGCGTGCCCCCGTCGCGGCGTCGTACGCGATGTCGGACCAGTGACCGGTGGCGTTCACGATGCGCGTGGGCTGCGCCCATCTGGCGTCCCATGTGTACTTGGACCATCGACTCAGACCGTCGCCCATGGGATTGCGCGTCTCGACCGAATCGACCAGCCCGCGCGCGTTGTACGCAGCCACGGTGACCACGCCCGTCTGGCTGGTGGTTGCCTTGGGAAGCCCCGGCCACGTGACATCATAGGTGAGTTGCGTCTCCCGTCCCTCGGCGTTCCGAATGCGCGTTGGGGCGCCGAATCGGTTCGTCCAGAATTTGGACACGTCGACCACGTCACTGCGCGGACCGTCGAGCAGCGTGTACACGGAGTCCGCCAGCTGTGCGTTCGGCCGAGGGGTCCCGGGGAGCCCGTGCGTCTCGGCGACGGCCAGGGTGACGTTCACCGCCTGGGCGGGATTGTTGGCGATGGCGGCGATAGTTCGCTGACTGCCCGTGAGACGCTGCCCTGCATCGTACGTGTAGCTCACGACCTTGCCCATGCGATCCGTGCGGGACGCGACCACAAAGGGCGTGGCGCTGTATCCAAACGACACAGAGTCGCCACTCGGCTCGACGATGGCAACCAGCCACGCCCCACTGCTCGCGATGCGCGTGGTTCGAACCGCGCCAATGCCCGGAGCGTCGACAGTGGAAAGTAGGTTGGACCCGTCGTAGTTGAATTTGTACGCGTACAGCCCGGTGGGAGACGGCACCACGATCGAGTCGAGTCGGGTAGTGCCAGTCACGTAGACAAATCGCGTGGTGCGCCCGAGATGATTCACCGTCTTTGAGTGGCGATTCTGGCTGTCGAAGTACACGGTGTCGCCGCCGCCGGTAATGCGAATCCATCCCCCACCGCCCAGCGCAATCACGGAGTCGGGGCGGTCAATGTTCGGCGCCTTCCAGACCACCGTCGCGCCCACCTGCGTGTATACGCGTACGCCACCGTCTCCCCCTATCCACATCATGTGCGTCGCGTCCACGGACTGCATCGCTTCCAGCCCGCCCACCCACCATCCAGCTCGGTACGGGCTGCCCCCGCGATTCACGATCAGCAGGCTCCCGCTCACCGTCTGCGTTCCTGTCGACGAGCCGCCGGAGTAGGAAGTGGTCTGCAGGCTGTACGCTTGCACGCCGGTCCCGTAGTCGGTGGCCGCGTTTGTGACGGCGACCACCACTCTTCGAGTGCCGCCAGCAAATGGCCAGTCGGTGCCGAGGTACTTGGAGCGACCCTTCTGGACACCACCGATGAGTACGGTCGCGACGATCGAGTCGGGCTGCGCGCCCGATGATCGGGTCAGGTCGGCCGCGACAAGCGGCATGGGATGGGCGAGTTGGCTGTTGTAGAGGAGGCTCGGGGCCCGCGCCGTGTTGTAGGTCCGGACTACCGGCAGTCCGTGCCCGACTCGCATGTCACCGCACTCGCTGGCGACGCCCGGACCGAGGGCGAGCGTCATGCAGCCGGCACGCCAAACCACGTCTGCGGGCGTCACAAGCGTCAGCCCGGCCGCTGGGGCTGCCGCTACGGACACGATGGTGCGTGCAGTATCGCGCACACCGGGAGCGTTCTGCGAGCCTGCCCACACGCGCACCGTGCCCGTATCGCCGAGAATGCCGTTGCTCGTGAACGAGACCGTGGCGTAGGCGAAGGTCCCGGCGGTGATGATCAACGACGACGGGCTCACGACGCAGCTGCCGCCGGCCGCGGCGTTGTTGCAGGCCGCGCCCAGCGTCATCGTGTCGGTCCCTGTGCCGATGTTCGACACGGTTACCGCCTGAGACTTGGCGGTGCTCGGGGTGAGCTGCACGAAGCCGGCATCCACCGACACGAGTACACCCTTTGGCTTTGGTGGTGAGGTGAACTTGGCGGAGTCCTTGTAGACCGTGACCCCGTTGTAGTCCGTCGCAGTTCCGACGAGGCTGCCACCGGTTGCGAGCAATCCCGTGTACCTGTTGGTGCCCGCACAGCCGGGGACATACGGCGTGGTCTTGACGAACTGCGGCAAAACGTTCGTGCCGTTGAACTTGAGTGTGATCGTCGTTTCATCGAAAATGTCGCCCACGCCGCAGTACTCGGCCACTACGGTGAGGCCGCCTCCAGGCACCGTCCCCGTGTGTGGCGTGATGCGAACACGCCATTGCTGCGCCTGGACCGTAGCCGTCGACAGGGCGAGAACGAGCAAGACGGTGAGCCACCTGGAAGTGGAGCGCAAGCGTTGGATCGACATGCGAGAGTGCCTCGGCGGGTGGTGAGCGTTATCGCGCACGATCTCCACACGAATGCACGAGCTGTTCCATGCCGATCTCGTTGCCGCGTAACGCCTTAGGTGGACGTCGTTGCAGTATGAGGCGCCACTTCTACTCCGTGTGGCGCCACAGACTGCCACAACCGCATGGAATCACATCGCAGCTACTGACGTGTCGTGGCGAGAACCTCGTCGGCCCAGCGGCGCTCTGCGCAGTGGGTGGCGCCTGATTGATAGCTCGACCGCTGGACGAGACGATGGTCGCCATGCTAGCGTTCGCAGTTCGCGGTCACACGGCGGGCAGCTGCACGATGCCCCATCCATGTGCCCAACTTTGGGGATGCACTCGCCGACGCCGGTGAGACTCCCGAAGCCGACCGACAGTACAAGCTCGCGCGCTGACCGACCAGTCAGCGCACTGAGCTTGATGCGCCCGGATCGCGTCTTCAGCACGGCGGGGCCGTCCCAACCGCTGCGCCGGATTGCCAGGGACCAGGTGGCCACATCTTTGATACGCACTGCCCGTCTTTCGCCTTAGCCCTCCGGCGCCTCCGTCACTACGCCAGCTTCGATGCGCTCCCCCTGTTGATTGAGGGAGAGCGCGGCACCGGCAAGAGCGCGCTTGCCGCATGGGTGCATCAATTGTCACCCCGATCCGCCGGCCCCTTTCGTTCGCTCTCGATGGCCGCAGTGCCGCCGGCCCTCGCTGCGTCAGACCTCTTCGGCCACTTCAAGGGCGCGTTTACCGGCGCGCTGGCCAACCGCGAGGGACTGTTCTCGGCGGCCCACGGTGGGACACTTTTTCTCGACGAGATCGGAAAGACGCCATCTGAGGTGCAAGCGCTCCTGCTCGACGCCGTGGAGTCCAAGTCCTTCTATGCGCTCGGGACCGATCGCCGACTGTGCGTGGACGTGCGCGTTTTGGCCGCGAGCAACATGTCGCTGACACGGCTCGCCAATGAAGGCACCTTTCTCCCTGACCTGCTGGACCGGCTGCGAGCGTTGCGGATCGTGCTCCCGCCGCTGCGCGACCGCCGTGCGGACATTCCACCGCTCGTGCGGCACTTCGTCAAGCTCCGCGCACCGGTCATGCGGTACCCTGAAGTCCCGACTGTCTCGCCTGAGTTGCTCCGCGCGCTCGTTGACGCTCCGTGGCCCGGCAACGTGCGGCAGCTCGGCAACGTCGTCACACAGCTGCTCGCAGATGCATGGGGGAGCCCAACCCTCTCCCGAGACCTGCTCACCGACGCCATGCTCGACGTCGCGCCCGCAGGTGGTCCTGGCGACCCGGCGCGCCTCGATGCCGCGATGGCGGCTGCCAACGGCAACAAGTCTGAGGCGGCGAGACGCCTGCAATGGAGCCGGCCAAAGCTCTACCGAGTGCTCGATGTGAAGAATCGGGAAGGGTAGCCGAGTCGTATCGCGTTACAGTCGCTGTCGTAACACGATCCCGCGCTCTGAACGCGCTCGGATGTGCGCGCTTCGCCAAATTGAGCCGGCGCAACGACTTGCCAGTGAGCCGACGTTGGCACGCAGGTTGCAATGCCGCTCATCATGCGCCCCTCGCTCGAACCAGAACTGCTGTTGCCAGAGGAACTCACGCGCGAGTTCCTCATGTATCACGGCATGTGTCCGATGAGGATTGCCGCGGATGGCGTGGTCGTCGTCGCCGTGG
>JANLSF010000797.1:0-6304 GCA_031362285.1 Gemmatimonadota bacterium
CAGCCCTCGGAGCTGGCCAAGCTGGCCGTCGTCGTCTGGACGGCCATGCTCATCATCCGGAAGGGCGACACGCTGCGCCGCCTCACGCAGGGATTGGGGCCGTTCCTCGTCGTCATCGGGTTGCTCGACCTCTTCGCCATCCTCGAGCCGGACCTCTCAACGGCCATGATGTACACCCTGGTCATGGGCGTCATCCTCTTTGCCGGCGGGGTGCGCATCGGGCACGTCGTCGCCCTTGGCATCCTCTGCATTCCGCTCCTCTGGCACGAAATGCAGCGGCTCACCTACGTGCTCAACCGGCTGCTGGTCTTCTACACGGATCGAAGCGGCCTCGACAAGATCGGGTACCAGCTCAAGCAGTCGTTGATCGCGGTCGGCTCGGGCGGATTGCTGGGCGTGGGATTCGGGGAGGGGCGCCAGCAGTTGGGCTATCTGCCGCTCCCCTTCAACGACTTCATCGCCGGCAACATCGGCGAGGAATGGGGGTTCGTGGGGATCGCCGGTGTCACCCTCGGCTTCGCACTCTGGGGCTGGCTGGGCTTCCGCATTGCCAGGAAGGCGCGCTCCCCCTTCCTCCAACTCACGGCCGTCGGGCTCACCTTCACCGTCGTGATCACCGCCTTCCTGCATATCGGCGTGGCCATCGGCCTCCTGCCCACCACCGGCCTCACCCTGCCGTTCATCTCGTACGGCCGCTCCAACCTCCTGCTCTCGCTCCTCATGACCGGCATGCTGGTCAACATCGGGAGCAGCAAGGAGATCGTGCCGGGCGCGTCGACCGTCCGCGCCTTCTCGTAGGCGCGCGCGCCCGTGAACGTCGTCTTCGCCGGGGGCGGAACAGGCGGACACCTGTACCCCGCGCTGGCCATCGCCCGCGCCCTCGTGGCTGCCGATCCCCGGGTTCGCCCCTTCTTCGTGGGCGCCGAGCGGGGAATCGAGAAGGAGATCCTCCCCGCCACGGGCTTTCCGTTCGCCCTCTTCCCGCTGCATCCGCTCTACCGCTCCGACATCGGGCGTAACCTCCACGGCATCCCGCAGACCGTGGGGAGTTGGCGCGCGCTGGGCCGCGTCATGCGGGAGCGGAAGCCCGCGGTGGTCGTCGGAACGGGGGGGTACGCCTCGGGCCTGGCGTTGGCCTGGGCCATCACCCACGGCGTCCCGACGGCGCAGCAGGTGGCCGATGCCATGCCGGGCATCACGGCCCGTGCCACGAGTCGCTGGGCGCGTGCCCTCTACCTGGGCTTCGCGGCCGCCAAACCACGACTTCGAGCCGGCTCACGCACGGCCGTCCTCGTCACGGGAAACCCGGTGGAGCCGCCCCCGTTCCCCCGGCCAGGCCGCTTCGAGGCTCGCGCCAAGTTCGGCGTCGGAACCGATCCGTCGATCCAGACCGTGCTCGTGTTCGGTGGCAGTCAGGGGTCGGACGCGGTCAATCAGGCGGTCGCAGAATGGCTTGGCGGGACTCTCTCACCACGATTGCGGGTGATCTGGGCGGTCGGCACTCGACACCAGGAAATGTGGAAAAACAGGACTTTTCCACAGACGACGGTAGTGCCGTATCTCAGCCCGATCTCGGACGCATACGCGGCGTGCGACCTCGCCGTGGCGCGGGCCGGAGCGATGACCTGCGCTGAGCTGACGGCCTGGGGAATTCCTGCCATCCTGATCCCCTTGCCGTCGGCTGCTGCCGACCACCAGACCTCCAATGCCCGGGCGCTCGCGGAGGCCGGGGCAGGGGAGCTTCTCGTCCAAAACGCGACCCTTGGTGCCGACTTGGGAGCGCTGGTGGCCGGCCTCCTCGGAAACCAGAGCCGACTCGCCACGATGGCGGCACGGTCGAGAGAACTCGGTAGAGTTAGCGCAGCTAAAGACATTGCGAATGATATACTTACGAGATTTGCTTAATGCAAATTCTCCTGTATATGCAACTCGCTGCATGACCATGCATACGCGTCCAAGCCCTCTTTCTGCGGCCCAAACAGCGGCCTTGTTCGACCAGGACGACCCGCGCCCCGTGCATTTCGTGGGGATCGCGGGCGCCGGCATGAGTGCGCTCGCGGAGCTCTTCCATCGCCGGAGTATTGCGGTCTCCGGCTGCGACGCCAATCTGGCCGGGACGGGCGATCTTGCCCGACTGGGGATCTCCATGTCGCAGGGGCATGACGCGTCGCATGTGGATAACGCGCGGGCGCTGATCGTGACCTCGGCCATGCCCAAGGACCACCCGGAGCTGGTCGCCGCGAGCGCTCGAGGCCTGCAGGTGATCCGGCGCGCGGAGGCGCTGGGAGCGGCCGTGAACTCTGGCCAACTGGTGGCGGTGGCCGGTACCCACGGGAAGACCACCACCACCACCATGACAACCGAGGGGCTCGCGGCGGCCGGGCTCGACCCGACCGGCGTGGTAGGTGCCCGAGTCGCCGACTGGGGCGGGAATCTCCGGCGCGGGCAGGGCGCGGTGTTCGTCGTCGAGGCCGACGAGTACGACCGCTCCTTTCTGGCCCTCCGGCCGACGGTGGCGGTCATGACCAATGTGGAGGCGGACCATCTCGACATCTACAAGGACCTCGCCGACATCCGGGATACCTTCGCGCGCTTTGCCGCCCCGGCCCGGTACGTGGTCCTGTGTGCCGACGACGCCGGTGCCCGCTCCGTGCCTCTCCCGGCGTCCGCTGAGGTCATCCGGTACGGGGTGACGTCCCCTCACGCCCGGCTCATCGCGCGCGACGTCTCCCCCGTGGGGGGCGGGACCCGGTCGGTGGTGGTGTTCGACGGCGAGTCCCTCGGTGAGCTCACCCTGCGGATGCCCGGGCTGCACAACGTCCAGAACGCGCTGGCCGCCATCGGCTCAGGGATCGCCCTTGGAGCGCCATTCGAGCGCCTGGCCGCAGGCCTCGCGTCCGTCACCGGTGCCGAGCGTCGCTTTCAGGTGCTGGGCGAAAAGGGCGGGGTGCTGGTCGTCGACGACTATGCCCACCACCCCACCGAAATCGAGGCCACGCTCGCGGCGGCGCGCGCCTCCTATCCCGGCCGCCGTGTCGTCGCCGCCTTCCAGCCGCATCTCTATTCCCGCACGCGTGACTTCGCGAAGGAGTTCGGTCAGGCCATGGCCAGGGCTGACGTGGCCCTCATTGCCGACCTCTATCCGGCGCGCGAGCAACCCATTCCCGGCGTGTCGGCGGCGCTCGTCGCGCGCGCGACCGAATCGGCCGGCCGGACCGTCGCGTGGGAGGGGCCGCGCGCCGAGATGGCGGAGGCGCTGGTGCGTGCCGTTCGGGCGGGGGACATCGTCATAACTCTCGGGGCTGGTGACATCACCAAGACCGGCCCGGAACTCCTCGCTCGGTTGCCCTGACCCCACGAATCGCCGCCATGGACGACGCGTCCGTACCCGACCGCGAAGCTGAACCGCCGCGCCCCCGGGGGCGGTGGACGCGCGTGGCCTGGGCGGCCCTCGGCGTCGCGGCGCTGGCGTCCCCCCTGTGGGGGCGTGCCGTGCTGCAACAGCTGCGCTTCTTCAACGTGCGCGACGTGCGCATCGAAGGGGCTCGCTACCTCGATCCCGCGGTGGTCGTGGCCCGGCTCCGCCTCGACACCACGGTCTCGCTGTTCGATGATGGCGACCGCTGGGTGCGCCGCGTCGAGGGGCACCCGCAGGTCGACTCCGTGCGCATCACGCGCGAGCTGCCCGGCACCCTGGTCATCCACGTGAGCGAGCGCCTGCCCGTGGCGCTCGCGTCGGCGGCCGGCGGCCTGGTGGCGCTCGATGCCGACGGGCGCCGCCTGCCCGTGGATCCGGCTCGCATGCCGATGGACCTCCCCGTGCTCGGCACGCGAGACGTCCACCTGCTCGCCCTGCTCGACACGGTGCGGCGCGTCACCCCGGCACTCTTCGCGGCCCTCTCCGACATCCGTCGGGAGCGCGGCGAACTCCGCCTCCGCGTGACGGGCGTGGAGGTTCGCGCGCCCCTCGGTCTCGGCGCCGCGCGACTGTCCGACATCATGCCCGTGACCGATGACCTCGCGCGCCGCCGCGTGCGCGTGGCCGAACTCGACCTGCGCTACCGCGACCAGGTGATCGCGCGGCTCGCGCAGTAGCTCCGCCTCCCCCTCGCAACTCTCGTGGCTGACACCAACGAACACTTCCTCGTGGCCGGGCTCGACATCGGCAGCGCCAAGACGACCGCCGTCATCGCGGAAGTCACGGGCGACTTGCCGCGCTCCCCGGAGATCCGCATCCTCGGCGTCGGCCAGTCGCGCACGACCGGGCTCCGCAAGGGCGTCGTCAGCGACATCGAGGAAACCACGCGCTCCATCAAGAAGGCGCTGACCGATGCCGAGCGCATGGCAGGCGCGTCGGTCGCCGCCGTGTACGTGGGGATCGCCGGCGAGCATGTGCAGGCGACCACCAGCCAGGGCATCGTCGCCGTCAACGGCTCCGAGATCACCCGCGCCGACGTGGATCGGGCGCACGAGGTGGCCCGGGCCCAGGTGATTCCGCAGGACCGCGAGCTGCTCCACGCGATCCCGCAGGAATACACGGTGGATCGCAACAAGGGGATCCGTGACCCCATCGGCATGATCGGCACGCGCCTCGAGACCGAGATGTACCTCGTCACGATCGGCGCGAGCCCGGCGATGAACCTGCGCAAGGCGGTCGAGCGGGCCGGCTACCAGATCAAGGAGATGGTGCTCGAGCCGCTCGCCTCGGCGCTCGCCGTCCTCACCGACGACGAGAAGGAACTGGGCGTGGCGCTCGTGGAGATGGGGGCCGGCACCACCGACATCGCCGTCTTCCATGAAGGGAAGATCCGCCACCTCGCCACCGTGAACTTCGGCGGCAACAACGTCACCTCCGACATCGTGCACGGGTTGGGCGTGACGCAGGCCGACGCCGAGCGCCTCAAGGAGAAGTACGGCTGCGCCTACGAGTCGCTCGTGCCGTCCGACGAGGTGATCCAGTTGCCGAGCACCGTGGCGCAGGGGGACCGGCAGATTCCGCGCGAGTTGCTCGCGCACATCATCCACCAGCGCACCGACGAGATCTTCGACCTCGTGCAGCGCGAGATCGACCGTTCCGGCTACCAGGGGAAGCTCTCGGCCGGCATCGTCTGCACGGGGGGTGCGGCCGCGCAGCCGGGCACCGTGGAACTGGCCACCGACACCTTCGGCATCGGCGCCCGCATCGGGCTGCCCACCGAGCGCGTGGGCGGACTGTCCGACTCGGTCGAGGCGTCGCGCTTTTCCACCGTGGTGGGGCTCGCGCACTACGGAGCGCACCGCGTCGCGCTCGACGTGCCGGTGGCCGGCCGCGGGCGCATGTCGATGGGCGCGCCCAACGTGGACAAGCTGGCGCAGCGCGTGAAGACCTGGCTGCAGGACTTCTTCTAGGCGCAGCGATCGGGCGGGGCAACGCGAACGGGGCGGCACGCGTGCGTGCCGCCCCGTTGCACGTTCATCACCCGGCGTAGCAGTACGCGAGCCCCTTCTCCTGCGCGTACGCCACGGCGAACACCCCGGACGGCACCACCACCGCGCCGGGGAGGAGATTGGCCATGAACTCGGCCTTGGCGACGTCGGCGGCCACGCCCACCGGCGCGCCGAGCATGCCGCTCAGGGCGGCGAGCGCCGCGCCGCAGGCCACCACATGCACGCCACGCCCCTGCAGCTTGTCGATGGCCGCGCCCGCCCACGGCATGTCGCCCGGCTGGCTGTTGTAGTAGATGTTGCGCTTGGCCATCGCCTTGGTCTGCGGGTCGGTCACGTTGGAGAACGCGCCGATGTTGTACTTGGCCCACATCGCGTCGTTGAGTCCGAGGACGGCGCTCACGTGGCGCGCGCCGATGACGGCCGAGAACTCCGATTCCTTGGCATTGTACGCGCCCGGCGCGGTGTTGAGCCAGTTCATGGCGTAGGCCATGGGGAAGCCCCCGTTCACGCTGGTGGCGTCGAAGTACATCTTGTGCTTTCCGCTCAGCGGACCCAGCCACGGGTCGCCGGCCGACGCGGTGCCGAGGGCCTCGGCTCGCGCCGTGTTGCCGGCGAGGAGGGCGGCTGCCCCGAGGCCAAGGCGCGCCAGGAAACTGCGGCGCTGGGGT
Organism: Gemmatimonadota bacterium; assembly: GCA_031362285.1. Classification (GTDB taxonomy): domain Bacteria; phylum Gemmatimonadota; class Gemmatimonadetes; order Gemmatimonadales; family Gemmatimonadaceae; genus JACPPC01. Next base: position 6,096 of record JANLSF010000797.1, read on the forward strand.
GGGAACGAGGTCGGTACGAGCGTCATGTGGGGCCTCCTGCGGGGCGCGAGAAATGCGGTGCCGTGCGCACGTGCGGGGTCGGAGCGACCGGGCGACGGGATCGCAGCGGGTCGAACACGCACGCATGGTACGAAATTCCGGTCGCGCGCGAAAGGCGGGCCAAGCGTTGCGCTGGCCTCCTCTCCCGCTGCGGCGTAGCATTGGCGAGC
>JANLSF010000117.1:0-1540 GCA_031362285.1 Gemmatimonadota bacterium
CGACCCGAACGTGCGTCGCGCCGGGAAGCCGTGTCGTCAGTGTGGCGTGGTTTTTCGCGCGAAGAGCAACCACACACGCCAGGTGTTTTGTGGCCGGCGCTGCTCGGCGCGCTCGCGCACGCGGGCCTCACGGGTGGCGGCGGGTCGTAAGGGCGGATTGGTCGGGTCGGCCAAACGGCGCGAGCTCAGCGTGGCGCAGATGCGCGCGCGGGTGGCTGGGCTCAGCCCGATGGAGGCGTTTCTGGACGGGATCAAGTGGGGCTTGCGTCGTCTCGCGTCCCGAACGCAGTCGGCGCGGCGCGAGGGCTACTCGCAGGGCTACGAAGCCGCGCTCAAGGACATGGAACTCAGGAGGACGGCATGACGCGCCAACAAGAGACCGCGATCGGCCGCCCGTGCCGCTTGGCGGTCGAGACGATGCACCCGCGGTACCGCGATGCGTCACTGATGAGCACCGCCGTGCTGACGGTAAACAGCGGCTACGAATGAATCGAGGCCGGCTTTGGCGGGCCCGTGTGGCACGTCTCAATTTCAGGCTTCGGGCTGTCGGTCGAGACGTTGCGAACCAAGGCGTTGCGCGTGCTTGAAGGCGTAGGCGATGCGGATCTCGGTCAGTGGGAAGAGCTCGGACCGAAGGCGCTGCACGTGCGTCGCCGGTTGACGGGGAAGGAAGCCGCTCAGGTCGGTGGCGTGTGCGACGTGCGCGGGACGCCAGAAGCGCAGAAGCGGTTCGACGCCATGGCGGCGCACTTGCCGCTCGGTTGGACAGAAATCCTATAGGGAGAACGGCATGAAACGTGCTCAGTCAGTCAGTCAGTCAGTCAGTCGAATTTTGGCCAGGCGGATCCGGTGAACGCGCAGTTCTACCGCGAAGTGATCGCGGACCTGCGCCGACGCGGCCAGGCGATGCTCGCGGGCGCCGACGATCTGGAGCGCCTCGTGGGTGCTGAGCCGCGGTCCCAAGCCTCAAGACCCAAGGGTGCCATAAAAGGCGTCTGGACCAAGGGCCGCACGAAGTCCGGCGCCGGCGACGACGTGATCCTGGCCGTCATTCGAGAAGGCGCCGGCACGATGAACGCCATCATCGCCGCGTCGAAAGTGAAGCGCCACATCGCGAGCAACGCCGTGCGCCGGCTGGTGGCGGCGAAGAAGGTCTCGAAGACCGGCGCGACGAAGACGCTGCGCTACGTAGCCCGATAGAACAGGAGCAGGCACATGGTTGGTCGTTTCCTTGCCCTCGTGGGGTGGATTGGGGCACACCCGGACGCGTTCATGTTGATCATCGTCCTGGCCTACGCCCTGGCGGTGCTCATAAACGCCGTGATCCTCTGTCGCTGGGAGCGTCACGAATCGATCAAGGCCGAGCAGGCCCGTCAGGACCTGCGCTGGTCGTTGATGAGCCCGGAAGCGAAGGCCACTCCGAAGGCCCCTGGCTTTCCCTCCAAGAGGGTGGGCTGAATGGACGCCAATACGCTGCTGGTGCTGATCGTGGGCATGGTGCTGGGGGGGGGTATCGGTTACGTGACGGCCTGGCGCTTCG
>JANLSF010000127.1:0-1625 GCA_031362285.1 Gemmatimonadota bacterium
CCACGGCCGTCACCGCCACGGCGCCGAGCCCGTTCTTCACCTCCACGATCCTGACGCCCGGGGTCAACCTCGTGAACGTCATCCAGTTGTTGCGGGCGCGCTATGCCCGCATGGCCGGCGATGACGCCACGGCTCTCGCGGCCGCCAACCTCGTGACGCGCTCCGGCGCCACGGCGTTCTCGGTGCTCACGTACCCGGCGCCCGCCGTGAACCCGTACGCCGCCGTCACTGGAGGGGCGAACGGCATCGGACCACGGCGCTCCTGGCGGTTGTCCATGGTGGCGGGCGACGGCCGGGCCGGATACTTCACCATCGCCTCGACCACGACCCTGGGCCGCATCGGCACGCCGCTCGACGCTTGGAACGTGTACGCGGGCGCGACGTCGTCGCTCCCCGTGTACCTCCCGGACGAGGCGCTGCTCATCAAGGCCGAGGCCCTGTACAACCAGACCAACCTCGCGGCGGCGCAGGCGGTGCTCGACTCCGTCCGAACCGATTGCCCCGGTGGTCGCGGCATCGCCGATCCCAAGGCGTGCCTCGCGGCGCTCGGCGGCCCGCTCGCAGCCCCGGCCCTGCTCGACGAGATCTACGCGCAGCGCCGTTACGAGCTGTTCGGCACCGGGCTGCGTTGGGAGGATGCCCGCCGCCGCGGCTATGTGCGCGGTCCGGCGCCCTCGCCCGCCACACCGCTCGACGGCCAGCGCTGCTGGCTGCCGTACTCGCTCGGCGATCGCAACGCCAACCCGAACGCCACCTTCGCGGCGCTGCCGGACCCCGTCGAACCGACGGCGTTCCCGGCCAGCTGCCCCACGCCGTGAGGCTGACACCCATGACGTCGTCCACCTTCATCCAGCGGAGCCTGCGCGTGGCGCACTCCTTCCTCACGCGCAGTGCCATCGTGGCGGTCGTCCTGGCCGCCGCCTGCAAGACGGACCCCGCGCCTGATCCGACCGCCCCGATCCAGGCCACAGGGCGCGTGCGCTTCGTCTCGCTCATCACCGACACCACGCGGGGACGCGTCAACGCGACGCTCGAGGCGGTGCCCTTCGGCGTGAACCTCACCTACACGGGCACCACGCCCAGTTCGCTCCCCTCGCCAGCCACCGCGATCTACTCGCCGATCTATACCGGCCCACGATCACTGGTGCTCAACCGCACCATCGACCTGTCGCTGGTGTCGACGATCAACTTCAACGTCACCGCCGGCCAGGACAACACGATCTATGCCATGGGAGGGGCGGGGGGTGGTGCGATCACGTCGGTCATCACCACCGACGTCAACTCGACGCCGGCCGCCGGCCAGGTCCGGCTCCGGCTCGTCAACATGAGCCCGACCGGCGGGGCCCTCGACATCTTCGTCACCGCCGTGGGGGGCGACCTCACCGTGTCGACGCCGACGGCCAGCGGTCTCGCGGCGAACAGCGCCGGGGCGTACGTCTCCCTGGCGGCCGGCACCTACCAGGTACGCGCCGTACCGGCGGGCACCCTCGCCGCCGCTCGCCCCGCTGCCGTGAACGTGAACCTCGCGTCGATCACGCTGGCCGCCCTCGCGAACCGCACGATCGTCGCCGCCGACAACAACATCGGTGGGGCACCGCTCCGCTTCTTCGCCCTCACCGACCGGT
>JANLSF010000151.1:0-3304 GCA_031362285.1 Gemmatimonadota bacterium
CACGATGCGCCGCGCGAGTCCTTCGACAATGGCCGTCTTGCCCACGCCCGGCTCGCCGATGAGCACCGGGTTGTTCTTCTTCTGCCGCGACCTCACGCAGCTGGCGTCGGAGGGGCAGCTGGACCCCACGATCGGCCGGGAGAAGGAGATCGAGCGGGTGATGGAGGTGCTCTCGCGCCGGAAGAAGAACAACCCGGTGCTCATCGGCGAGCCGGGCGTGGGCAAGACGGCGATCGTCGAGGGACTGGCGCAGCTGGTCTCGAACGGCGAGTGCCCGGAGTCGCTGCGCGACCACCGCGTGCTGTCGCTCGACATGGCGGCGGTCATTGCCGGGACCAAGTACCGGGGCCAGTTCGAGGAGCGGCTCAAGGCGGTCATGAACGAGATCGCCCAGAACCGGAACATCGTGCTGTTCATCGACGAGCTGCACACGCTCGTGGGGGCCGGCGCGGCCGAGGGGGCGATCGACGCGAGCAACATGCTCAAGCCGGCGCTCGCGCGCGGGGAGTTGCAGTGCGTGGGGGCCTCCACGCTCAACGAATACCGCAAGTACATCGAGAAGGATGGCGCCCTGGAGCGCCGGTTCCAGACGGTGGTGGTGGAGCCGCCGTCGGTGGACGAGACCGTGGAGATCCTGAAGGGGCTGCGCAAGAAGTACGAGGATCACCACAAGGTCACGATCCCCGACCTGACGCTCGTGTCGGCCGCCAAGCTCTCGGAGCGCTACATCACCGACCGGTTCCTGCCCGACAAGGCGATCGACGTGATCGACGAGGCGGGGGCGCGGGCGCGCATGGCGTCGCAGGTGCCGCCGCCCGAAGTGGCCGTGCTCAAGGAGCAGCTGGAGAAGGTGAACGCCGAGAAGGAGTCCGCCGTCCGCGACCAGAACTTCGAGCGCGCCGCGGCGCTGCGCGACTCCGAGCGCGACGTGCAGGCGGAGATCCGCCGGAAGCAGGAGGAATGGGAGAAGAAGCGCCAGTTGCATCGCCCGGTGCTCGGCGAGGACGAGATCTCCTTCATCGTGAGCCGGTGGACCGGCATCCCGGTGCAGCGGCTGCAGGAGGCCGAGACGGCGCGCCTCCTGCGCATGGAGGACGAGCTGCACGGCCAGGTCATCGGGCAGGATGACGCCATCAAGGCGCTCGCCCGCTCGATCCGCCGCTCGCGCGCGGGCCTCAAGGACCCGGCGCGGCCGATCGGGTCGTTCATCTTCTGCGGTCCCACCGGCGTGGGGAAGACGGAAGTGGCGCGGCAACTGGCGAAGTTCCTCTTCGCCGACACCGCGGCGCTCATCCGCGTGGACATGAGCGAGTACATGGAGAAGTTCTCGATCTCGCGGCTGATCGGCGCCCCGCCGGGCTACGTGGGCTACGAGGATTCGGGGACGCTCACCAAGGCGGTGCGGCGCAAGCCCTACAGCGTCATCCTCCTCGACGAGATCGAGAAGGCGCATCCGGACGTGTTCAACATCCTGCTGCAGGTGCTGGATGAAGGGCACCTGACCGACAACTACGGCCGGGTGATCGACTTCAAGAACACCGTCGTGATCATGACGTCGAACGTGGGCGCCAAGGACATCATGAAGGGGAAGTCGCTCGGGTTCACGTCGCACGACGCCGGATCGTCGTTCGCCCGGATCGCCGAGAAGGTGAAGGAGGAACTGAACCACACCTTCAATCCCGAGTTCCTCAACCGGCTCGACGACGTCATCGTCTTCCACCCGCTCAGCCGGGACCACATCGCCCAGATCGTGACGGTGATGCTGCGGGAGGTCCAGAAGCGGCTGACCGACGAGGAACTCACGATCACGTTGACCCCCGGCGCCGTGGAGTTCCTGGTCAAGCGGGGGTACGACGAGAAGTTCGGCGCCCGCCCCCTCCGCCGCGCGATCCAGCGCGGGATCGAGGATCCCCTCTCCGAGAAGATCCTCCTGGGCGAGTTCAGCAAGGGGGACGAAATCGAGGTGGACGGCACGGCGGACGCCGAGCAGTTGTCGTTCAAGGTGCTCGCGCGCGGGGTCCCGAAGGCCTGACCGGAAGGGGGCGTGGCGCGACGAGGGCGGCGGGGTCGGTCTTGAGGGACCGATGCGGCCGCCCTCGGTGTATATTGTGCGGATGCTTCGGGTTACCCTCTCCAGACTCTCGTTCGCGCTCCTGGCGCTGACCCCCTTCGCCGTGCAGGCGCAGGACGCCCGGTGCGCCGTACCCGACACCGTCATCATCGTCGGCAACCGGCGCGTCACGGAGAGCACGATCCTGGGCGACCTGGGGTTCGAGCCCGGGGTGGCGCTCTCGGCGCGGGCCGTCCAGCTCGCGGTCAAGACGTTGTATTCGTCGGGGCAGTTCGACGATATCGGCGTGGCATGCCGGCTGAGCGAGGACGGTCAGCGTGCGGCCCTCACGGTGACGGTGCGCGAACGCGCCATCCTCGGCGATATCGGGGTCACGGGGCCGAGCCGGGTGAGCACGGGGACGATTCGCGACCAGGTGGAGCTGTTGGTCGGGCGCCCGGTGGATCCCGCCCTCGTCGCGCGGGCGGTCGCACGCATGGACTCGGTGTACCAGGCCGAGGGGTACTTCCTCGCCCGGATCAAGGTCGACACGACGCCAGGCGCAGGCGACCGCATCACGCTGACCTTCCGCGTCGATGAGGGGCGCCGCCTGGCGGTCTCGGGGATGCGCTTCGTGGGGAACCGGCTCGTGCCGACCGCGCAGCTCGCCGACGAGCTCAAGTCGAAGCCGGAGGGGTTCTGGTGGTGGCAGAAGGGCGAGTTCAACGAGGAGAACTGGGCGGGGGACCTCGCGGACCGGCTGCCGAAGTTCTACGCGAACCGCGGCTTCATCGACATGCAGGTGCAGAAGGACAGCGTGCGCATCGATCGCGAGCGGGGGAAGGCCTACCTCGACGTCCTGCTCGACGAGGGGAAGCAATACCGCGTCGGGCGCCTGTCGGTCGAAGGCAACGCGCGCTTCTCGACCCCCGAAGTCATGAAGTACTACCCGTTCGTCGACGAGGCCCCGACGCTGCAGGACCGGGTGAACGCGATGCTCGGGCGCGCCAAGCCGCGCGGCATGTTCGATCGCGACAAGTGGGAGGATGCGACGACCAAGCTGCGCTCGGCCTACGGGAACGAGGGGTACATCTACGCCACCGTGCGCCCGTCGTTCGAGCGGCGCGTCGGGCCGGATTCCCAGCCCCTCGTGGACCTGCGCTGGGCGGTCGAGGAGCGGACGCCGGCGGTGATCAACCGGATCGAGATCGTCGGCAATGACTACACGCAGGAGCCGTGCATCCGCGACCAGCT
>JANLSF010000194.1:0-8701 GCA_031362285.1 Gemmatimonadota bacterium
GTACTCTCGACGCGCAGCGATCCCGGTGGACGCCGAACGGTGTTCGATCTGGTCGACGATGTGCCGGGCCTGACTTACGTCGGACGACTGGATTACATGACCGAAGGCGTCCTGCTACTCACCACCGACGGCGACGCGGCGCACAAATTGACACACCCGAGCCACGAAATCGAGCGGACCTACATTGCGACGGTGCGGGGCGATGGCGCCGACGCGGCACGTGCAGCGATGAAAGGTGTAGAGCTCGACGATGGTCTCGTGATGCCGAAGGATGTGTCATCGCGCCGGGTGGGGCGCGGCATATGGGAGCTCGATGTCACGATCGCGGAGGGGAAGACGAGAGAGGTCAGGAGGCTGTGCGAGGCGCTGGGTCTCGAGGTCCTGCGGCTGGTGCGCACGAAGTTCGGGCCGGTGAAGCTCGGAGCGCTGGAGTCGGGAAAGACGCGTCCTCTGACGGCGCGCGAAAAAGAGATCATCTCCGCGCTCACGAAGAGCGGGAGCAAGAGCGAGAACTCCAAGGGAGGAGCAAGACGTGACCGGACGCGCCGTTACAGCCGCTGATGCAGCGATAGTTCAGGAGGTCGTGAGTCAGGTGAGCCGCCGCATCGTCGGCCAGGAGTACATGGTCGAGCGTCTGCTGATAAGCCTTCTGACTGGCGGCCACGTACTGCTGGAAGGCGTGCCGGGCCTCGCCAAGACGCTCGCCGTGCGCACGCTGGCCGAGACGGTGGACGCGACGTTCCGCCGCATCCAGTTCACCCCCGACCTGCTGCCGGCCGACATCCTCGGCACGCAGGTCTACGACCAGGCCACGGGGACGTTCTCGGTGAAGGCGGGACCGATCTTCGCCAACATCCTGCTCGCCGACGAGATCAACCGCGCGCCGGCCAAGGTGCAGTCGGCGCTGCTCGAGGCGATGCAGGAGAAGCAGGTCACGATCGGCGGCACCACCTTCCCGCTCGACGAGCCGTTCCTCGTGCTCGCGACCCAGAACCCGATCGAGCAGGAGGGGACGTACCCGCTCCCCGAGGCGCAGGTGGACCGGTTCATGATGAAGCTCCGCGTCCGCTACCCGACGCGCGACGAGGAGCGCGAGATCATGCGCCGCATGGCCGGTGGCGAGCCGATCGCGATTGCGCCGGTCGCGACGCCGGCCCGGATCATGGCGGCGCGCGAGCAGGTGCGCGACCTGCACCTCGATGCGCGCGTCGCCGACTACATCGTGGACCTCGTGCACGCCTCGCGCGACCCGAAGGCGGCGGGTGCGGCGGCGCTCGCCCCGCTGATCGAGTACGGGGCCAGCCCGCGCGCGACGATCGCGCTCGCGCAGGCCTCGCGCGCGCTGGCCTTCCTGCGCGGGCGGACGTTCGTGTCGCCCGACGACGTGAGGGCGATCGCGCCCGACGTGCTGCGGCACCGGATCCTGCTCACCTTCGAGGCGGAGGCCGAGGCGGTCTCGAGCGACGACGTGGTCGCCCGCCTCCTCGCCGCCGTCCCCGCGCCGTGATGCTCGAAGCGGCGCTGGTGCGTCGCGCGCCGGCAGAGGAGGTGTTGCGCCAGGTCCGCCGCCTCGAGCTCACGGCGCGCGGCCTCGTCGACGCCTCGTTCGCGGGCGAGTACCGCTCGGTGTTCACCGGCTCCGGCATGGAATTCGCCGAAGTGCGCGAGTACCAGCCGGGCGACGAGGTGCGCACGATTGACTGGAACGTGACCGCGCGCATGGGGCGCCCGTTCGTGCGGCGCTATGTCGAGGAGCGCGAACGCACGGTGATGGTGGCCGTGGATGCGTCGGCCTCGACGCGCTTCGCCACGGCCGGGCGGTTCAAGGGGGAGTTGGCCGCCGAGTTCGCCGCCGTGGTCGCGCTCTGCGCCATTCGCAGCAATGACCGCGTGGGCGGGCTGCTGTTCACCGACCGCATCGAGCACGTGGTGCCACCGGCCAAGGGGCGTCGCCACGCCCTCCGCCTCGTGCGCGACCTGCTCGTGGTGGAGCCGGCGGGCCACGGCACCGACCTCGCCGCGGCGCTCGACGCGCTCACGCGCCTCACCACGCACCGCGCGATCGTCTTCGTGCTGTCCGACTTTGCCGCGCCCGACTACGAGCGCGCCTTGCAGCGGCTCGCGCGCCGCCACGACACGATCGCCGTGCCGGTCGAGGACCCGGCCGAGCGGGTGCTGCCGGATGCCGGCGTGGTGCGCTTCGTCGATCCCGAGAGCGGCGCCGTGGTCGAGGCCGACACCAGCGATCCGCGCGTGCGTTCGGCGTTCGCCCAACGGGTGTGCGACGAGCGCGCCGCGCGCACGGCGATCTTCCGGCGCTCGCGCGTGGACGAGATTCCGGTGCGCACCGATCGCGGCTATGCCCGCGAGTTGCTGGCGTTCTTCCGGCGACGGATGGCGCGCCGGGGGAGCGGGCGATGAGCGCGGGGCGCGAGGGAGGCCGGCGCACCGGCGCACGTGCGCCGTTCGCGGTCGCGAGGCCGCCGCTCCGCCCGTTCCTCGTCGCCGCCGCCGTGCTGCTGGTCGCGGCACGCGCCCTGTCGGCGCAGGCCCCGGTGGCCGAGGTGCGCGTGCGCCCCGAGCGAGCGACGGTGGGGGAGCCGGTGACGGTCACGGCGCGCGTGTCCGCACCGCGAGGGGCCGTCATCGAGTTCCCCGCCGTCGTCTCCGGTGGCGAATCGGTGGAGGCGCTCGATCCGCGCGTCGTGCAGCAACGCGAGGGGGGCAACGAGGTGGTGGCCGAGGCGACCTGGCGCGTCGTCGCGTGGGACACCGGGGCGCACCCGCTGCCGTTGGGGGACGCGATCGTCACCGTGGGCGGGGCGAGCACGCACGTGCCGCTGCCCACGCGGCTGCTCGCGGTCGCCTCGGTGCTCCCCGCCGACTCGGCCGAGCGCGAGCCGCGTCCGGCGCGCGACATCATCGAGATGGCGCCGCCCTGGTGGGACACGTGGCTGCCCTGGCTCGTGCCGCTGATCGCGCTGGGTCTCGCGGCCGCGCTCTGGCGCCGCAACCGGCGCGACCGGCCGGCGCCGGTGGCGGGGGCCCCGGATGCCGAGCGGGCCTTTGCGACGTTGACCGGTGGCGCCCTTGCCGCGACCGGCGAGCCCGGACGCGAAGTCGCGATCGCCACGGAAATCGTGCGCGACTTCCTCGCGGGGCGCTTTGCGGGTGCCGGCATCGCCCTCACCACGCGGGAAGTGCTGGCCGTGCTGCCACTCCGCTCCGCCGCGACGCGCACGCTGATCACCGAGGTGCTCACCGCGGCCGACCTCGTGAAGTACGCGCGGCACCCGGTGTCGCGCGACGAAGCGCAGGCCTTCACGCGCCGCGCGCACGCGGTGATCGCGCAGGTGCTCGACACCGAAGGCGCCGCGCCGGAGGTGGCCGCGTGAGCGGCCTCCTCACCGGGTGGGCCGGCATCCAGTGGGGCGCCCCGTGGGCGTTCGCGCTGCTGCTCCTGCTGCCAGCCTGGTGGTGGTCCCGCCGGCGCCGGCGCCCCGTGGCGATCGCCTTCCCTGGCGCGGCGACCCTCGCGGCGGTCGTGACGCGCTCCAGCCGCATGGCGCGCGTGCTCGTGTCGCTGCGCCTCCTCGCCGTGGTGGCGATGATCGTCGCGCTGGCACGGCCGCGGGCCGGGGCGCGCGAGGACCAGATCCTCTCGGAGGGGATCGACATCATCGTCGCGCTCGACATCTCGAGCTCGATGCTCGCCGAGGACTTCCAGCCGCAGAATCGACTGGAGGTCGCGAAGGCGCGCATCAAGGACTTCATCATGGCGCGGCAGGGCGATCGCATCGGGCTGATCGCCTTCGCCGGCGAGGCGCTCACGCAGGTGCCGCTGGCGGTGGACTACACGGTGCTGCTCGATGCCACCGACGAGATCCAGGCCGGCATGCTGGAGGACGGCACGGCGATCGGCACGGCGATCGCGACGGCCGCCAACCGGCTCCGCCATGCGCCGGGGCGCTCGCGCGTGCTCGTGCTCCTCACCGACGGCGAGAACAACCGGGGGGCCATCGATCCGCGCACCGCCGCGCAGGCGGCCGCGGCGGTGGGGGTGCGCATCTACGCCATCGGCGTGGGCACCGAGGGTGTCGCCCCGGTGCCGGTGGGGCGCGGGCTGTTCGGGCTCCGGTACGAGAATCGCCCCGTGCGCATCGATGAGGCGCTGCTCGAGGACGTCGCCCGCAAGACCGGCGGGCGCTACTTCCGGGCTCGCGATGCCGCGGCCCTCCAGCGGATCTACCAGCAGATCGACCAGCTGGAGCGCGTGCCGCTGCGCGTGAAGACCTACGTGCGGTGGACCGACCTCTATCGCTGGCCGCTTGCCCTCGCCCTCGGTGCACTCGTGCTCGAGTTGCTGCTCGCGGCCTGGCGGGGACCGCTCCCATGACCGGGTTCACCGACGACATCGCGCTCGCGCTGGTGGCCCTCGCCGTGCCGCTCGCCGTGGGCGTCGCGCTCTGGGTCGAGTCGCGGCGTCGCGCCCAGCGCCTGGCCGCGCTCGGCGAATCGGCGCTCATTGCGCGGCTCCTGCCCCCGAGCGCGCCCCGCGCACGCGTGGCGCGCGCGACGCGCGTGCTGCTGGCCGCCAGCCTCGCGGCCGTCGCGTGGTGGGGCCCGCACTGGGGCACCGAGCGCACGGCCCGCGAGACGGAGGGCGCGGATGTCGTGCTGGCGGTCGACGTCTCGCTCTCGATGCTCGCGCCCGACGAAAAGCCCACGCGCCTCGACCGGGTGCGGCAGGAGATCCGGAAGTTGCGGAGTTCCTCGCGCACCCATCGGCTCGGGCTCGTGGCGTTTGCCGGCCGAAGCTACGTCCTCGCGCCGCTGACCACCGATGCCGGCGCGCTCGAGCTGTTCCTCGACAACCTCGGTCCCGACCTCGTGGGGCAGCCCGGGAGCTCGATCGGTCCGGCGCTCCGGCAGGGCACGGACCTGCTCAGGGCCTCGCGCTCGGCCGCCGACCGGGCCCTCGTGGTCATGACCGACGGCGAGAGCTTCGAGCCGCCCGAGGCGATCGTGGCCGCCGCTCGCTACGCGAAGGACGGCGAGGTGCGCGTCGTTGCCATGGGGTTCGGCACCGAGACGGGAAGCGCGATTCCGGAGATGACCGACCGTGGGCGCGACTACCATCGGGATCAGGGCGGCGTCGTGGTCGTCACGAAGGCGCATCCCGAGGTGCTCGAGACGATTGCGCGGGAGTCGGGCGGCGTGGCGATCCTGAGCACCACGTCCGACCGGTCCGCGGCGCTCCGCGGTGCGCTCGACGACCTCCGCACGGCGTCGCGCACCGAACGCGGCGTTCGCGAGCAGCAGGCGCGATACCAGTGGTTCCTGCTCCCGGCGCTCCTGCTGCTCCTGGCCGACGCGGCCGGGGTGGGACGGCGCAGCGTGCGTCCGGGCGCGGCGATCGTCGCGACGGCGCTGCTCGTGGCGTGGCCGGCCCCGGCGCGGGCCGAGGATCCCCCGACCGCGGCGTTCAAGGCCGGGCGCTTTGCGGAGGCCGCGTCGGACTGGCGCGCGCGCATTGCGGCCGGCGACCAGCGGCCGGCCACGCGCTACAACCTCGGCACCGCGTTGCTCGCCGCGGGCTCCCTCGATTCGGCCATCGCCGTCCTCGACCCGCTGACCCGCGTCACCACCGGCATCCTGCGCACGCAGGCGTTGTTCAACCTCGGGCTCGCCCACCTGCGACGGGCGCGCGCGCCGAACGGCGACGAGGGGAGCTACGCCCTCGCGGCCGAGAGCTACCGGCGCGTGCTCCTCGCGACGCCCCATGACAGCGCCGCCAAGTTCAACTACGAGCTCGCGCGCCGCCGGAAGGCGGGCGGCGGCGGCAGTGGCGCGCCACCACCGCCGCAGCCATCGCCCGAGGGGGAGCAGGGGCAGGCGCCGCCGCGCGAAGCGGGTTCGCTCGACAAGTCACAGGCGGAGCGGTTGCTCGACAACGCGGCGCGCGATGAGCGCGACACGCACAAGAAGAACGCCCGCAAGAGCCGTGGTGCACCGCCGCGCACGGAGCGAGACTGGTGATCGGCGCCCTCGCCCTGCTCCTGCAGATCTCCGCGGCCGACCCCGCGGTGGTGCAGCGCGCGCGGCCCGCCCCCGCACAGATCACCTTCCATGCGCTGGTCGTGCCGGAGACCGTGACCGTCGGCCAGCAGGCGCTCTATCAGGTTGCGGTGTTCGTGCCGGAGGAGGTGCGACAGCGCCTGCGGCGCAACCCGGAGTTCGTGGCGCCGGAGCTGCGGGCGATGCTGGCCTACGATCTCTCGCGTGGCTACGTGTTGCTCACGGCGCGCACGATCGGGCGCACGACCTACGAGATCCACGTGTTCCAGCGCGCCATCTTCCCGATCACGGCCGGCGTGCATCCCATCGCGCCGGCCGAGCTGAGCTATGCCCTCCCGCTGGGCTCGTCGTTCTTCAGTCGCGAGGAGCCGCACACCCTGCGCTCCGACCCGGTGACGCTCGTCGCGCTCGAGCCGCCGGCGGCCCGACGGCCCGCGGGCTGGAATGGCGCCGTCGGCGCCTTCACCATCACGACCCGGGTCGATTCGCGGACCCCGCACGAGCACGACGTCGTGGTGGTGACGGCGCGCGTCGTGGGGACGGGGAACATCAACCTGCTGCCACGCCCCGCGCTGACCGTCTCGTGGGGCACCGTCACGGCGTCGTCGGAACGGGTCCAGGTGGACTCGACCGCCCTCACGGTGGCCGGAGCGAAGGAGTTCGATTGGCTCGTCACGCCGCGTGACACCGGCGAGATGGTCCTGCCGCCGATACGCTACAGCGCCTTCGACCCGGTGACGCAGCAATTCGTGACCACCGAGTCCGCGCCGGAGACCCTCTCCGTCACGTCCGGCGTCGCGGCGGGGACGGGCGGACCAATCGTCGGGCGCACGCTCCCCGGCCTCCGCGAGTCGTGGCATGGCGAGCGTGGCCCATGGCTCCTGCAACGTTCCTGGTTCCTGCTCGCCCTGGCGCTCATGCCGATGCCGGCGCTGCTGCTGCTGGCGGCGCGCACCCGCGCTCGGCGTCGCCCTAGCCTCGATGCCGGTGCACGGCTGCGCTCCGGGACCCTCGCCCCCGATGAGGCTCGCCGCGCCTTCCGCCGTGCCATCGAGGAGCGGCTCGGGCTCGATGCGCTGGCGATTCCCCGCGGCGACGACGTGGCGAGCCTGCTGCGACGACAAGGCGTGTCGGCACCCACGGCGGCCGACATCGCACGCCGACTCGCCGCGCTGGACCGCTCGGCATTCGACAAGGGCGGCACGGACCGCGCTGCCACGAGCGAGCTCGCCGGCCTGTACGACGCCCTCGATCGCGAGGCGCTGCCGCGCCGCGGACGCTCGAGTGCGGTCACGCGGTCGCTCGCGTGGGCGATCGCGCTCGGCGCCTCGGCATCGCTGGCGCTGGCGGCCGACGGTGCAGAGGCGGGGCTGGCCTTCTCGCGGGGCCTCGACTCGTGGCGTGCGCAACGCGTGGACTCGGCCAGCGTCGCGTTTGCGGAGGCGGCCCGGTTGGCGCCACGCGCGAGCGACGCGTGGGCCAACCTGGGCGAGGCGCGGTGGGCCGCGCGCGACACCGCGGCCGCAGCACTCGCCTGGCAGCGCGCGCTGCGGCTCCAACCGACGGCGCGTGACCTGCGTGACCGACTATCGCTGCTGGGCGTGAACAGCGACGGGTGGATCGCCGGGGTCGTGCCGATCGACGCCGACCACGCGGCGCTCGTGCTGGTGGCCACGTGGGCGCTCGGGTGGGGGCTGCTGGCGCTGGCGGTGCCCCGCGTGCGCCCCCGGGCGCGGACGTCGGGCCTGTGCCTGCTGCTCCTGGCCGGTGTCGCGGCCGCCATCGGGGTCGAGGGTGCGCGCCGGCAGGTGGCGCACGACCTCGTCGTGGTGCGCGGGGGCGAGTCCCTGCGTGGGCTCGCGGCACTCGCCGCCGAAGCGAGTGCCCCGGTGGCGGGGGGCGAGGTGGCCCGCGTCGTCGAGCGCGGACCCGTGTGGTCCCGCGTGCAGCTCGATGGAGATCGCGCGGGATGGATCATCAGCGAGCGGCTGCTCCCTCTCGGCACGGACTAGTTTTCCGGCGTGACCCGCATCGCCGTCCTCCCCAGCAACGTCTCCGACCAGATCGCCGCCGGCGAGGTGGTCGAGCGACCCGCCTCCGTGGCCAAGGAGCTGATCGAGAACGCCCTCGATGCCGGTGCCACCACCATCGACGTCGCGGGCGAAGACGGCGGGCGCGCCCTGATCTCCGTGGCCGACGACGGGAGCGGGATGGATCGCGCCGATGCGTTGCTCGCCCTCAAGCGGCACGCGACGTCGAAGATCCGGAGCGCCAGCGACCTCGTGGGCGTCGCGAGCTTCGGCTTCCGCGGCGAGGCGCTCCCGGCCATCGCGTCGGTGGCCGAGATCGAACTCGAAACGGCCACGGGCGACGGGGAAGGCACGCGCATCCGCGCGGCGGCCGGCGACGTGATCGCGGTGGAGGAGATCGCGCGCCGGCGCGGCACCACCGTGCTCGTGCGCGGGCTCTTCTCGAATGCGCCCGCACGGCAGCGGTTCCTCAAGGGCGCGCGCTCGGAGTGGCGGGCGCTGGCCGACCAGGTCACGACCATCGCCCTCACGCGGCGCGACGTGCGCCTCTCGCTCACCAACGACGGCAAGTCGGTGCTGGCGCTGCCGCCGGC
>JANLSF010000271.1:0-1824 GCA_031362285.1 Gemmatimonadota bacterium
TGATGACGATGATCGGCGTCCGGTCGAGCTCGAGCGCCTTGCGCAGCACGAACCGGGTCTGCGGCATCGGGCCATCGAAGGCATCCACGACCAGCAGCACCCCATCGACCATGCGCAGGATCCGCTCCACCTCGCCGCCGAAATCGGCATGCCCTGGCGTGTCCACGATGTTGATCTTCGTGTCCTTCCAGTGGATCGAGGTGTTCTTGGCGAGGATGGTGATGCCGCGCTCGCGCTCGAGCGGATTGGAGTCCATCACCCGCTCGGCGACGACCTGATTCTCGCGGAAGGCGCCGGCCTGCCGGAGCATCTTGTCCACGAGGGTGGTCTTGCCGTGATTGACGTGCGCGATAATCGCGATGTTCCTGATAGCCATAGCCTTGAAGGATAATGGGTTAGCCGCCCGTACTCAACGCCCGGCCGGGTCTGGGGTGCCACAACCCGGTCACGGGGGCCCAAATCCCCTCTTTCGCCCTCGGTCCGATTGGCATAGCGTCTAGGCGCCCCCCGGAACCAAGGCCCTCGCCCGGACGAGGCGAGCCCTGGGGACGGGACCTGGGTACATCCCACGGTGGAGGATGCATCATGCCAGATCAGGACGGAGCGCGCGCGGATCGCTACCCGCAGGGACGTGGCTACGGACACGACTACATGCGAGGCGGCGAGGTGTTCAACGGGTATGGATACCGGGCGCGTGAAGAGTACGAGCGATCGCGGGGCGAGCAGCGAGACCGGGCGCCCACCGAGGGGAGTCCGCCGGAGGGGCCACCGGTCTGACGGCGAGAGACCCCCCACACGAGGGAGCGACCACATGCCCGACCACCTGGGCCCGGTCGCTCCCTCGTTTCGCTTCGGTCCTCCCTAGTTTGTGAGCATGCCGCGCGACTCCACCGCCGAGCGCTCCGCGATTGTCCTCGCCGCGGTGGTCGCCCTCGCCACGTACGCCCTCGCCGTCCAGCTCGGCTTTGCCTATGACGACGAGCCGATGCTCGTCCAGAACCGGCTGATCCACTCGCTGGCCGAGCTGCCGGCGGCGCTCACGCGCCCCTACTGGCTGCAGTACGGCACCCTGTACCGCCCGCTCACCACCTTGAGCTTTGGCCTCGACTGGGCCATCGGGGGGGGCGCCGCGTGGCCCTTCCACCTCGGCAACGTGCTCTGGCACGCGGCGGTCAGCGCCCTGCTCGTCATGCTGGCCCTGCGATGGCTCCCTCCGATGGCGGCCGCCCTCGCCGGCGTCGCCTTTGCCGTGCACCCGGTGCATGTCGAGGCCGTGTCGAACGCCGTCGGGCGCGCCGAGCTGATGTGCGCGGCCGCGCTCATCGGCGTTGCCCTCGTGGCCTCGCGCCCTGGAGCCACCCTGCGCGACCAGTGGCTCAGCACCTGCCTGCTAGGCTTTGCCGCGCTCGGGACCAAGGAGATCGGCGTCACCGCGCCGGTGGTGGCCGCCGCCGCTTGCTGGGTGTCCTCGCGCGATCGTTCGCGCGCGCTGTCGCTCGGGCTCGCTGCGGCAGCCGGCGTGTTCCCGCTGCTCGTGGCCCGCGTGCTCATCCTCGGCACCTTTGGCGGCGACCAGCCGCACATGGCGTTCCAGGCCACCTCGTGGCTCGGCGGGCTGCTGCTCGCGCTTGGCACCCTGCCCCGCACGATCGGCCTCATGCTCGTGCCGCAACTGCCGCGCTACGAGTATTCCCCCACGCTCGAGCAGATCCAGCACCCCAACGTCGCCCTGGTGCTGCTCGGCATCGTGCTGGTGGTGGCCGGCATTGCCGCGGTGGTGACGCTCGTGCGGCGTCCCTCGTGGCCGGCGTTCGCGCTCCTCTT
>JANLSF010000369.1:0-1512 GCA_031362285.1 Gemmatimonadota bacterium
GGAGGTGAGGCATCGACGGATCGGTTCGAGGGACGACCAGATGGACCCAATTTGGACACCCGAGGGTGCGGATGGGTTCGACGGGGGGCGATACTGCGGCACACCGTTCTCCCGGGAGCCCGGCATGATCAATGGCTTGGCGGACCTCACCGTGGCCGGGTGGGTCCACACCGTGCTGGCCAGCGTGGGCATCATCGTGGGCGCGGAGCAAGTGCTGCGCCGCCGGCGCGACCGGTTGCATCGCCGGTTGGGGTGCGTGTACGTGGTGTCCATGGTGATCGCCGATTGCGTGATCCTCACGGTGTACCGGTTCAGCGGACGCTTCAACGTCTTCCACGTGGGGGCGCTGGTGAACCTGGTCACGATGGCGGTGGCGATGCGCCCCATGCTGCGGTCGCCGCGCCCCGCCCAGTGGCGCCTCACGCACTACATGTGGATCACCTGGTCGTACGTCGGGTTGCTCGCCGCTGCGCTCACCGAATTCGTGATCCGGACGCAGCCGTTCGGGATTGGCGGGGCCGCCGTCGCCGCGACCATCGTGTCGTCGATGCTCGTGACCGGTGTGGGCGCGGTGCTGATCCAGCTGAACCGGCCGAAGCGCGCGGCCGACGTCCGGCACTGAGCGGCCTGGCGGGGCGGTTTCTCCGCACTTGCTGGCCCCGCGGGGCGGCGGACATCTTCGTGACGAGCAGGGAATGACATCGTGAGCGACGTTTCGTGCCGGGTCTTCACCTACTTCCACGCCGCCCAGCGTGCCGAGGCCACGACCGCTCGAACGAGCCGATTCAGAGTCCGTCGCGCCAGAGACGCGGCTCGCGCATGGTCCGGACGCGTGCCATGTTTCACGCAGGCGCATGCGCCCCGTCGGCTCCCCGCCATCCGTTCATCGCGCTGAATGTCCGACATCGAGCACGAGCGCCTCGCGCAGGCGCTCAGCAGCAGTTACGCTCTCGTCCGCGAGCTCGGCGCCGGCGGCATGGCCACCGTGTACCTCGCCCACGACCTCAAGCACGACCGGGACGTGGCGATCAAGGTGCTCAAGCCCGAGCTCGGCGCCGCCCTCGGCGCGGCGCGGTTCCTGAGCGAGATCCGCACCACCGCCAAGCTGCAGCATCCGCACATCCTGCCGCTGCTCGACTCGGGCCAGGCGGGGGAGCTGCTCTTCTACGTGATGCCGCTGGTGCAGGGCGAGTCGCTGCGCGAGCGCCTCGCGCGCGAGTCCATGCTGACCGTGGACGAGACCGTGCGCCTCATGCGGCAGGTGGCCGGCGCGCTCGACTACGCGCATCGGCAGGGGGTCATCCACCGCGACATCAAGCCGGAGAACATCCTCCTGCACGACGGCGAGGCGCTGTTGGCCGACTTCGGCATCGCCCTCGCGGTGGCCGGGGCCGGCGGCGAGCGGCTCACCGGCACCGGGCTCTCGATCGGCACGCCGCAGTACATGAGCCCCGAACAGGCCACGGGCGAGCGCGACCTCGACGCGCGCAGCGACATCTACGCGCTGGGCGC
>JANLSF010000432.1:0-5821 GCA_031362285.1 Gemmatimonadota bacterium
GGCGGTGCTCGACCAGTTGCGCGACAGCGCGTGGGTGGGCGGTCCGTGCGGCGGCTGCGCCGGCTGGCATGACAACGACCGCCGTGCCTGGTTCGTGAGCGAGGCCAGCGGCTTCGCGCAGCTCTGGTCGGTCGCCTCCGACGGCTCGGACCGGCGCGCCCTCACCGCGGGATCGTTCGAGCTGTACTCGGTGGAACTCTCGCGCGACAAGCGGTTCTTCACCATGCACTCGAGCGAGGGCTCGCCCTACGAGCGGCACTGGTACCGCATGGGCGCGAGCGGCGGCGCGCGCGAGCGCCTCACCACGGGGGTCGGCTCGCATGCCGTGGTCCTGAGCCCCGACGAGAGCCGCTACGCCGACGTCTACTCGCAGAGCA
The DNA here is from genome assembly GCA_031362285.1 of Gemmatimonadota bacterium. GTDB lineage: Bacteria > Gemmatimonadota > Gemmatimonadetes > Gemmatimonadales > Gemmatimonadaceae > JACPPC01. The sequence continues at coordinate 378 of JANLSF010000432.1, forward strand.
ACCGCCCGCCCGAGCTGTTCCTCCAGTCGGTCTGTCCGCCGCTGGCCAAGTGCAAGCTGGGCGCGCCGGCGCAGTTCACCACGTCGCCCACGGCGGAGTGGCTCGCCCACGGGTGGATCGCCCCGCCCATCATCGACATCCCGGCGTCCGACGGCGTGAAGGTCCCGGCCCGCATCTATCGCCCCGAGGACGTGGGCGCCAAGCCCAACGGCGCCGCGGTGATCTTCGTGCATGGCGCCGGCTACCTGCACAACGTGCACCAGTACTGGTCGAGCTACAGCCGCGAGTTCATGTTCAACCACCTGCTCGCATCGCGCGGCTACGTGGTCCTCGACGTCGACTATCGCGCGAGTGCGGGTTACGGACGCGACTGGCGCACCGCCATCTATCGCTACATGGGCGGGCGCGACTTGCAGGACCAGGTGGACGCGTCGCGGTGGCTCACCACCACGTACGGCATCTCCCCTGAGCGGGTCGGATTGTACGGGGGCAGCTACGGCGGGTTCATCACGCTCATGGCGCTCTTCACCGAGCCCAAGTCGTTCGGTGCGGGCGCCGCACTCCGTCCCGTCACCGACTGGGCCCACTACAACCATTCGTACACCGGCCAGATCCTCAACCTCCCGCAGGAGGACACGGTGGCCTACCGCCGCTCCTCGCCGATCTTCCTGGCCGAGGGACTCGAGGACCCGCTGCTGATCGCGCACGGCATGGTGGACGTGAACGTCCACTTCGAGGACTCGGCGCGCCTCGCCCAGCGGCTCATGGAGCTGGGCAAGACCAACTGGGAGCTCGCCGCGTATCCCGTGGAAGACCACGGCTTCGTGCGGCCGTCGAGCTGGACCGACGAGTACCGGCGCATCCTCGAGCTGTTCGAGCGCACGATCGGCCCCAACGGGACCAAGGGAAAGCCATGACCACGCCGCGCCTCCCCCTGCCGCATGCGGGTACCGCGGGACCGCTGGCGCGCGCCCTGGCCGTGCTGCGGCGCATCATCGGCGTGCCCGACTACGACGCGTACGCCGCGCACATGCGGGAGCACCACCCGGCGTGCGCGGTGCTGACGCGCGACGAGTTCCTCGCCGAACGCATGCGCGACAAGTACAACCGGCCGGGGCAGCGCTGCTGCTGAGGCGACCGACTCCTCACCCACGACGCACGAGCAGGGAATGCCGACGCTCTTCGACACCGCCACGCGCGCATCCATCCTCGACCGGCTCACGCGCCTCGCCCCGGACCGTGCGCCGACCTGGGGGCGCTTCACCGCGCCGCAGATGGTGTGTCACGTGAGCGCGCCGCTCCGCCAGGGACTGGGCGAGCTCGACGCCGGGCCACCGGTCGGCGCCTTCTCGGTCTTCCCGCTCAACCTGCTCATGATCCACGTCGTCCCCTGGCCACGGGAGAAGGGGAAGAGCCCGCCGGAGTTCCTCGCGACCCGAGCGACCACGTGGGAGGCCGACATCGCGATGCTGCGCGACCTGATCGAACGGTTCGCCGCGCGCGGGCCCGCCGCCCAGTGGCCGGCGAACAAGGTGTTCGGGAGCATCTCGGGGCCCTCGTGGGGCGTGCTGCAACACAAGCACCTCGACCATCACCTGCGGCAGTTCGGCGCCTGACGCCGCTACGGCGCGAGTGGTTCCACCACGCGCGCGTCTTCCCGGCCAGGTGCGTTCACCAGCGTTGAGACCTTCCAGGCCGTCATGCCGTCGGCGACGTGCGGCGCCAGCAGCTCCGATGGCGGAGTCGCACCCTTCGCGTCGCCCCCGCCGAGCCAACGCGCCCACGCCTCGCGCGGCACGATCACCGGCATCCGCTCGTGTATGGGTTGCATGAGCGCATTCGGCTCGGTCGTGATCACGCAGCAGCTGATCACGGTGGCCCCTTCGCTCGAGCGCCATGACTCCCACAAGGCGCCGAGCGCGAAGGGGGCCCCGTCGGCCATGGTGATGTACCACGGCTGCTTCGTCCTGGCCCCCTCGACCTTCTGCCACTCGAAGAAACCGTCGGCCGGCATCAGCGCGCGACGAGCCTTCCACGCCGAGCGGAAGCTCGGCTTCTCGGCCAGCGTTTCGCCGCGGGCGTTGGCGAGCCGGTCGCCGATCGACGGATCCTTGGCCCACGAGGGAATGAGACCCCACCGTGCAAACGTGGCCGCGCGGGTCCCCTCGATGTCGCGCACCAGCAGCACCGCGCTGCCCGGCGCGATGTTGTGGCGCGGGACGAGCACCGGCCAGGCGTCCACGCCGAACACGGCCGGGTCCAGGCGCTGCGGGTGACGCAGCGTGTAGCGTCCACACATCTCACGATCCTCCGTGCGCCGGCCGAAGCGGCAGGCGCGCCAGGGAAAGCACCAAGGCCCCGGTGAGCGCGAGCGCGCCGCCGGTGATGAACGCCGTCGCGGGGCCCTGGTTGGTCCACAACAGGCCGAACACCACCGAGGCCGGCAGCGCGCCTACGCCCACCACCAGATTGTACCATCCGAAGGCCGTGCCGCGGCGCGGTTTCGGCGTCAGGTCGGCCACGAGCGCCTTCTCGGTCCCCTCGGTCAGGCCGAAGGTCAGCCCGTACACGGCAAACAGGAGCCACACGTGCCACGGCTGCGTGGCAAAGGCAAACCCGGCGTACGTGGCGGCGTAGAGCAACCACCCCGCCAGCACCACGGGGCGACGTCCGATCCGATCCGACAACGCGCCTCCCGGCATCGACGCCAGCGCCTTCACGCCGTTGTACAGCGCCCAGATGAGGGGCACCTGTGCCATGGTGACGCCGACGGTGGTGGCGCGCAGCAGCAGGAAGGCGTCCGTCGAATTGCCCAGCGTGAAGACGAGGATCGCCACCATCACGGTGCGGAACGCCGGGCCGAGCGGCTCGGGGCCGTGCACCGCCGGCGGCGCTGCCGACGACACGTCGTCCGCGACCTCTTCCGGCGACACGGCCGACGCATCCTCTTCGCGACGCACCACGAGGCTCGGCACGGAAGCGGACCGGACCCCCTCGCGCACTCGCGCCACGACCACCACCACGGCCACAAGGCCCGGGATCGCCGCGAGCGCGAACACCGTGCGCAGCGAAAGCCCGCCCACCCCGAGCAGGACGAAGGCGAGCAACGGCCCGAGCACGGCGCCGGCATTGTCGGCCGCGCGATGCGCGCCGTAGGCCCGTCCCCGGTCGCGCGGGTCCACGGCGTCGGCGATCAGCGCGTCCCGCGGTGACGAGCGAATCCCCTTCCCCACGCGGTCGGTGACCCGGATCGCGAGCACGTGCGCGCCGCTCGTCGCCACCGCCACGAGGGGTCGCATGAGCGCCGAGAGGGCGTACCCGGCCACGACCAGCGGCTTGCGCCGCGTGAGCCGGTCGGACCACCAGCCACTGGCGAGCTTGAGCAACGCGGCCGTCGTCTCGGCCGCGCCCTCGATCACGCCGAGGAACGCCGCGCTCACGCCCAGCGTCCCCGCGAGGAACCCCGGCAGGAGCGGGTAGATCATGTCGCTCGACACGTCGGTCAGGAGCGACACGGTCGCGAGGGCGATGACCGTGGCGCCGAGCGGGCGACGAACGAGAGACGTGGGCGGCTCGGCGGACGAGGCCATGCCGGAATGTCGCCCGCCGCTTGCGGAGGCGCACCCCCGTGCACCACCCTTCGGCGTGTTCCATCGCTCACGCCTACCCGAGCGCATCGCCGAGCTGCATCGCAGTCTGGCGCCCGAGCGTGCCCGGCTCGCCGCCGGCGTGCCGGCGGTCCTGCGCGACCAACTGGACATGCACGCCATTCCCGCGCCCACCGGTCTTGAGGGCGCGCGCGCCGCCTGGATGGCCGACCGCTTCCGCGCCATCGGACTGGCGCACGTGCACGTCGACGGCGCGGGCAACGTGCGGGGTGAACGACCAGGCACATCGGGGTTGGCGCCGGTCGTCGTGGGCGCACATCTCGACACCGTGTTCGATGCCGCCACGCCGCTGGTCGTGCGCCGCGAGGGCTCGAGGCTCGTGGCCCCGGGCATTGCCGACAACGCACGCGGCCTCGCCGCCCTCCTCGCCCTCGCCACCGTGGTCGATGGCATCCACCTGCGAACGGCCCGTCCCCTGCTGTTCGTGGCGACCACGGGCGAGGAAGGGGTCGGCGATCTTCGCGGCGCCAAGGCTCTCTTCGATGATCTCGACGGTCGCGTGGCCTCGGCGGTGATGATCGACGGCGCCGGCGACGAGGCGATCGTGCACCGGGCACTCGGGGCGTGCCGGCTGCGCGTCACCTGGCGGGGAGTCGGGGGACACTCATGGTCCGCGTTCGGCACGGCGAATCCGCTGCATGCCGCAGCCGCGTGTGCGGCGCGCCTCGCCGCCGTCCGGCTGCCGTGCGCACCGCGCGCGACCCTGTCGGTCACCCGCATGGCCGGCGGGCATGCCATCAACGCCATTCCGGGAGAGGCCTGGCTCGAGGTGGATTGCCGCTCCACCGACGCCCTCGTGCTCGACCGGCTCGCGCACGAGGTGAGGGAGGCCGCAGATGCGGCGACCGCGGAGGAGTGCGGCCGGGCCCGCCGCGACGACGTGCCGCTCGGCATGACCGTTTCCGTCATCGGCGCGCGCCCATGCGGCGCGCTGCCCGAGGACCATCCACTGGTCGCCGCTGCGCGAGCCGCCACGACTGCGGGCGGCGGACATCCCCAGCTCGAGACCGCCAGCACCGACGCGAGCGTCCCCATTGCGCGCGGGATTCCGGCGATCACGATCGGCGCCGGCGGCATCTCGGGCGGAGAGCATACGCTCGACGAGTGGTACGATGACACCGGAAGCGCGAGGGGACTCGCGCGTGCGCTCACGATCGTCGCCGCGGCCGCCGCGCACGCGTGACCGAACCTCGCGTGCGACCCGGTCACCTGCTGCTCGCGGCGGTCTTCCTGAGCGCGGGTGTTGCCCACTTCACGATCCCGCGCTTCTACCTCGCGATGATGCCGCCATGGTTGCCGGCCCATGGCGCACTGGTGGCCCTGACCGGCGCGGCGGAGATCGCCGGCGGGCTCGGCGTCCTCGTCGCGGGGACGCGGAGAGCCGCCGGCTGGGGACTGATGGTCCTGCTCGTGGCCGTCTTTCCCGCCAACGTCCAGATGCTGCTCAATGCGATCACCGCGGGCGCGCCCGGCGGCACCATCACGGCACTCGTGCTGCGCTTGCCGCTCCAGCCGCTGCTCATCTGGTGGGTCTGGCGAGCCGCCGCGCGCCTCACCCCCTGACGCGCACCTCGGAGTGGTCGCCGATCGTGAGCTCCCCCTTCACCCCCTCGACCACCGTGCTGTCGCCCACCAGCGAATTGGCGAGGGTCGCGTTCAGCACCTTGGCCTTGTGGCCGACGATCGTGTCGCGCAGCTCCGAGTGCTCCACCACGCTCCCCGCCCCGATCGACACGTTCGGCCCGATCGTCGCATGGCGCACGATCACGTCGGGCT
>JANLSF010000438.1:0-7457 GCA_031362285.1 Gemmatimonadota bacterium
GCGTACGGCGTGGCCGTGGGGAGCACCGAGTAGTAGTGCGTGGTGTCGCAGTCGAAGAACGGGGCCAGCAGCGGCTCCAGCACCTTCCACTGGTCGAGCCGCAGGCAGTCCACGACGATGAACACCGCCGCCTTGTGCGACACGAGCATCGGCGCGAGAAACTCCGACACGATGTCGACCGACAGCGGGGGCCGGTCCCCCTCGAGATCGTTGCACCACTTGGGGTACGCCACCCGCATGAAGTCGGCGAAGTCGTTCTGCATGGCGGGGTACAACCCGCGCAGCGACTCGTACAACCCGGTCTCGCCGGCCCCGGCCAGGTCCACGTCCCACTTCATCAATTCGTCGAACCGGGCGATCCAGCCGCGCCAGTCCAGGTCTCGCGCCCGCACGGCCTCCAGCTCGCGGAACCGCTCGGCGAACCCCTTGGCGATCGCCTGCTGGCGGAACTTCTCCCCGTCCAGCAGCCGCGTGATCGCGGTGAGCACCTGCCGCGGCGTGACCGGCTTCACGAGGTAGTCGCGCACGTTGGCGCCCAGGGCCTCGCGCAGCGTCGCGTCGTCCTCGCTCTTGGTGACCATCACCACCGCGGTGGCCGGCGCCACCTCCTGCATTTCCTTGAACACCTCGAGCCCGCGCTTGCCGGGCATCTGCTCGTCCAGCAGCACCACGTCGAAGGTCTGGCGACCGAGCATGGCGATGGCGTCGTCGGCATTCGACGCCGCCTGGACGTCGTAGCCGTGGTCGCGCAGGAACAGCCGGTGCGGCTCGAGGAGCTCCGCCTCGTCATCGACCCAGAGGACGGAACGCATCCGCGGTGGCATCCCGTGAAGCTAGCCGGGCGCTCACAGCGAGGCGACGTCCGCGCCGGCGCGCTGGCCCCGTGTCCGGCGGGGGGTAGATTCGCGGTCATGCTCCCGGCGCCGCCCTATGCCCTCGTCACGCCACGCGTCCGCTTCCCCGCGCTGGCGACCCGGGCAGCGCGCACCCCCCTGGGGGGCGGACGGGAGGCCCTCTGGGCGCTCTGGGTGCTCGCGCGGCTGGGTGCCGGCGCCGTGCCGGGGGGGCTGCCGAGTGCGATCCGCCTGGTGCGAGCGCAGGCGGCGCGGCAGTTCCTGACGGCCCTGGCCCTGGGGCTGACCGTCCGCCCCCTCGTGCTCCGGGCCGCCGACCTCTCGGCAGGCGACCCGGGCGCGTTCCGCGAGGCGCTTTCGGGTGTGATTCAGGTCACGGCACCGTACCTCGACCGGGCCACAGCGGCAGAGCTTCAGGCGTTACTGCACGAACTCGTCCCCTGATGTTCCTTGCAGGCATGGAGACGCGGGTGGATACTAGGAGCATGGTCCGGCGCCCAGACCCGATTCCGGCAGCCCACGTGCTCGCGCGCGTGGATGCCGTGGCCGATGGTGCGCGCGCGACCGACACCATCTCCACCGGGTTCCCCTCCGTCGATCGCGTTCTGGGCGGGGGCCCGCGGCACGGCGATCTCGTCGTGCTGGGAGGGGATGTCGGCAGCGGCAAGTCATCGCTCGCCCTCGCCTTCGCGCTTCGCGCGGCCCAGGCGGGGGTGGCCACGTCGTTGTACTCCTCGGAGATGTCGGTGGACCGGCTGCTCGAGCGGTCGATCGCCGTGGAGGGGCGCGCCCGGGTGGACGACATGCGCCGCGGCACGCTCGACGAGATGACCCGCGTGAGCCTCGGGGTGGCCGCCGTTCGCCTCCGCGACGGCACCCCGCGCTTCGCCCCGCTTCCCATCGGGGGGGTCGAGGCCCTGCGCGACGCGGTGCGCGTGGCGCCGCGGCCGCGCTTCCTCGTGGTCGACATGCTGCAGGCGCTGGTGCCCGCCGGTCGCCCGCTCGACGAGGAGCTGGCCTCGGGCATTCGCGCCCTCAAGCACCTGGCCCTCGAACTCGACATCGCCATCATCGTGACCGCGCAGTTGCCGCATTTCGTGCGCGGCCGCGACGATCAGCGCCCCACCCTCGACGACTTCGGCGCGCTCGGCGCCGTGAAGCAGCATGCCGACGTCGTCCTTGGCCTGTTCCGCGAGGAGATGTACTCCTTCCCCACGGGCATCGAGGGCGCCACCGAGTTGCACGTGCTCAAGAACCGGAGCGGTGCCACCGGGTACGTGGACCTGTATTTCTACAAGCAGTGGACGCGATTCGAAGACATGCTCGACCCCGATCGTTGACCCAGGAGTTCTCGTGACCATCTCGTTCCGTCCGTCCGCGGCTGCCCTCGCCGCCCTTCTGCTCGGTGCCTGCGCCACGGCCGGGCCCCGGTCCCCGGCCGACGCCATTGCGCGGCTCGAAGCGGAGCGCGGCAAGAATCCCAACTCGGCGGCGGCCCTCCGCGCGCTGGGGATCGCCTACTTCCAGGCCGAGCGGCTCCCCGAGGCGCGCGACATGCTCGACGCGGCGGAGCAGGCGTCGCCCAACGACGGCGCCACGGCGCTCTTCCGTGGGCTCACCGCCGAGGGGTTGAACGACCTCACGACGGCTCGCCTCGCCTACACGCGCTACCTGGCGGTGGGCACCTCGGCGAAGACCAAGGCCGAGATCCGCGACCGGCTGAACGTCGTCTCGCGCCGCGAACTCGAGTCGACGGCCAAGATGGCCGCGGCGCGCGAGGGCGAACTCTCGCGCGAGGCCGGGCCGCCGAACACCATCGCCGTGCCGCCGCTCAGGTTCACCGGGACCGACACCAACCTCGTGCCGCTCGAGCGGGGCGTGGCCGAGCTCCTGATCACCGACCTCGCCCGCTCGGCGCAGCTCACGGTGCTCGAACGCGAGCGGGTGCAGACGCTGCTTGACGAAGTGGCGCGCGGCCAGAGCAACCGGATCGACGAGGCCACCAAGGTGCGCACCGGCAAGATCCTGCAGGCCGGGCGGCTCATCCAGGGGTCGATCAACCAGCTGGGCCCCGACCGGATCTCGATCACGGCGGGCGTCGTCAGCGTGCCGACATCGCAGATCACCGGCTCCTCCACCGACGACGACGGGCTCGAGCAGCTGTTCGTGCTCGAGAAGAAGATCGTCTTCCAGACCTTCACGAATCTCGGCATCGAGCTGACCCCCGCGGAACGGAAGCTGATCGACGACGCCAAGCCGACGCGCAACCTCCGCGCCTTCCTCGCCTACAGCCGCGGGCTGCTGGCCGACGATCGTGGGGACTACTTCCAGGCCACCCGCTTCTACAATGATGCCACCTCGCTCGACCCGGGCTTCCTGGGCGCGGGCATCCGGGCCGCATCGTCGACGGCGGCGGCGCAGGGCACGCAGGTGAGCAACGTGACCATCCAGCGCTCCACCGCCGGTTCCCGCGAAGGGAATGTCATTCGCGCGGCGCAGACGGGCGAGATCACGATCGGCACCCCGGGCGCGGCCGCGCAGGTGGCCAACGACGTGAACGTGTCGCAGAACGCCAACCAGGCGAACAACGGCCAGACGTACTCGGGCGGCGGCCTCGGCGGCCAGAACAACGGCGGCGGTGGCGGCGTGCCTCCGGCCAACCCGGCCGCACCGGCCACCTCGGTGACCCCGATCCCGGTCGCGACCGGTACCATCACGTTCATCATTCGTCCGCCGGGAGAGTGACATGCGCCGCATCCTGAATCCCGGCCTCGCCCTCGTCGTCCTGCCCGCCCTCGGGGCGGCGCTGGACGCGACCGCCTTCCGCGCCGGCCCGACGTTCGTGTCGTACACCGTGGCCGGACAGACCACGTCACAGATCGCCATCCCGATGGTGGCGGTGATTCCGCTCGGGCAGCGCCTCACGGTGGACGTTGCCACCGCGTTCGCCAGCACGCAGGCGACCTCGAGCGGCGCCTCGAGCACGATCAGCGGCCTCACCGACACGCAACTGCGCGCCAACTACGCGTTGCCCGGCGACCAGGTGGTGCTCACCCTCGGGCTCAACATTCCCACCGGCGCGTCGGCCATCTCCGGCACGCAGCTGGCCGCGGCACAGGCCATCGGCATCGACTTCTACACCTACCCCGTGCCCGCCTACGGCAGCGGCTTTGCCGCCACCATGGGCGCGGCCTACGCCGGCACCGCCGGTGACTGGGAATGGGGGGCCGGGGCCAGCTACCGGAAGTCGGCCGGCTTCGAGCCGCAGACGGGGAGCGTCACGTTCACGCCGGGCGACGAGTTCCGCATGCGACTGGGCGGACAGACGCCGGTGGGGAGCGGGCGCATTGCGCTGGGCCTCATCTTCTCGGCCTTCGGGTCGCCCAAGTACGACACCACCACGGTGAGCACGGGCGCCCGCGCGATCGCGCAGGCGGTCTACACGCAGCCGATCGGCAGCAACGAGCTGTTCATCACGCTGTGGAACCTCTACACCGGAGCGGGGCGGCTGCTCGCCGGCCCGTCGCAAGCCGCGAACATCACCAACCTCGGGCTCGCCTTCGGCATTCATCAGGGGAACATCACCTGGGAGCCGAACGTCGAAGGGCGATTCATCTCGCAGGGCGGCATCACCGGCAATCTGGTCTTCCCGGGATTGCGCGTGCGGATTCCGGCCGGCAACTGGACCATCTACCCGGGCGCATCGGGCGCCTTCGGCTCGGTGCAGAGCCAGACGGTGTCGGGCTTCCGCGCCACGCTGGGCATCCACTTCACGCCGTAGCTCGCGCGGCCCACCATGGGCCGGTAGCCGGGGCGGTTCCGCGGTGCGTGCGGCGCCGCCCCGTCTCGTGTCAGGGGACCGTCGGGCGCTTATCTTGGGGCGGTTCACCCCGACGCCCATCCCGAGAGCAGATCCATGGCTGGCCACAGCAAATGGAAGCAGATCAAGCACTACAAGGCGGCCACGGACGCGAAGCGCGGCGCCAAGTTCACCAAGATGATCCGCGAGATCACGGTGGCCGCCAAGCAGGGCGGCGGTGACCCGGGGGGCAACCCGCGCCTCCGCACCGCCATCGAGATCGCCAAGGCGGCCTCGATGCCCAAGGAGAACATCGAGCGGGCCGTGAAGAAGGGCACCGGCGAGCTCGAAGGGGTGGACTACGTGGAGGTGCTCTACGAGGCGTACGGCCCGGGCGGCGTCGCGATCATGATCCAGGCCCTCACCGACAACGCCACCCGCACGGTGGCCGAGGTGCGCGCCAAGCTGTCGCGGAACGGTGGCAACCTGGGCTCGAGCAACTCGGTGTCGTTCATGTTCTACCGCAAGGGGCTGATCACGATCGAGGCGGGCACCAGGGACGAGGACACGGCCATGGAAGTGGCGCTCGAGGCGGGCGCCGAAGACTTCACGCGCGAGGATGAGCAGTTCGTGGTGACCACCGCCCCGGCCGACCTGCACGCCGTGCGCTCCGCCCTCGAAGCCAAGGGGCTCGTGGGGCAGGAGGCGTCGCTGTCGTGGATCCCCAAGAACACCGTGCACATTGCCGGCGCGGCCGCCGAGCAGCTCATGAAGCTGCTCGAGTCGCTCGAGGAACTCGACGACGTGCAGAAGGTGGATGCCAACTTCGACATGGACGAGTCGGCGATGCAGGCGGGCGCCTGACCTTCCCCACAGCGCCCGTTCGGGTCCTCGGGATCGATCCCGGCACCGCGGTCACCGGGTACGGGGTCGTGCGACGCGAGGGCGCGGGCGTGATGCTCACCGAGTGCGGCGTGATCCGCACCCGGCCGCGCGACGCGCTCGCCGCGCGACTGCACGACATCTACGAAGGCGTGCGCGAGCTGATCGAACGCCATCATCCCGACGCGGTGTGCGTGGAGGACGTGTTCTACGCCAAGAACGTGCGCACCACGGTCGTCCTCGGCCACGCGCGCGGCGTGATCCTCCTCGCCGCGCAGCAGGCCGGGCTCCCGATCCACGAGATGCCGCCGGCCGTGATCAAGAAGGCGGTGGTGGGCACGGGGAACGCGACCAAGGAGCAGGTGCAGTTCATGGTGGCGCGGCTGCTCAGGCTCAAGCGGGCCCCCGAACCGGCCGATGCCGCCGACGGCGTGGCCGCGGCGCTCGCCTGCTGCCTGGCCCCCGTGTTGCCGCGCATCGATGAGCTGGCGCCCACGCTGGCCTCGGCGCGGCGCGCCGGGCGTCCGGCCGTCCGCACATGATTTCGCAGCTGGCGGGGCACCTCCTGGCCAAGGAACTCGACGCGGTCGAGATCATGACGGCGAGCGGCGTCGCGTACGAGCTCGCGATTCCGCTGGGCGTCTTCGAGACGCTGCCGCGCGTGGGCGAGCCGGTGGCGCTGCACACGCACCTGGTCGTGAAGGAAGACGGCTGGCAGCTGTACGGCTTCTCGTCGGGGTACGAGCGCCGCGTGTTCCGCCGCGTGCTGGGCGCCAAGGGGATCGGGCCGTCGCTCGCGCTCGGGCTGCTCTCCTCGCTCACCGCCGACCGGCTGGTCAGCGCGCTCCGCGACAAGGACATTGTGCTGCTGCAGACCGTGCCGCGCGTGGGCCGCAAGAAGGCCGAGCAACTCGTGCTCGACCTGGCCGACAAGCTGGATGACCTGGCCAGCGCCCCGTCGGGCGGTGGGCCGCGTTTGGCCGGCGCCGGGCTCGACGACGCCATCCGCGCCCTCGTGTCGCTCGGCTACGCGCCGCTCGACGCCGAGAAGGCCGTGCGAGGCGCGGCGGATGCCGGTGTGGGGAAGGCCGTGCCTGATCTCATTCGTGCCGCGCTTGCGCGCATTGGAGGACGTGGATGATCGCCGAACGTGCCCGCTTCTTCACCGAGTCGGTGATCCGCGAGATGACGCGCGTGGCCACCCGATACGGCAGCGTGAACCTGTCGCAGGGCTTTCCCGACTTTCCCATGCCGCCGGAGCTCAAGGCGGCGGCGTGCGAGGCGATCAACGCCGACGACAACCAGTACGCGATCACGTGGGGGCAGAAGCCGCTCCGCGACGCGATCGCGGCCAAGTACCGTGACTGGTACCAGTTCGAGGTGGACCCGGAGCAGCACGTGACGGTGACGTGCGGCGCGACGGAGGCGATGGCGGCGGTGTGCCTCGCGCTGCTCAACCCCGGCGACGAGGTGATCGTCTTCGAGCCGTTCTACGAGAACTACGGACCGGACGCGATCCTCTGTGGCGCATCACCCAGGTTCATTCCCCTCGAGAAGCCCGACTGGCGCCTCGACCCCGACCGGCTGCGCGCCGCCTTCTCGAAGAACACCAGGGCCATCGTCGTCAACACGCCGATGAACCCGAGCGGGAAGGTGTTCACGAAGGCCGAGATGGCGCTGATCGCCGAGTTGTGCGTGGAGCACGACGTGTGGGCGATCACCGACGAGATCTACGAGCACATCCGGTACGACGGCGAGCACCACCTGCTGGCCGGCTTCCCCGGCATGAAGGAGCGGACCGTCACCATCAGCGGGCTCTCGAAGACGTTCTGCTGCACGGGGTGGCGGCTCGGGTACGCCATTGCGCCGGCCGAGCAGAGCGTGGCCATCCGCAAGGTGCACGACTTCCTGACCGTGGGCGC
>JANLSF010000465.1:0-1797 GCA_031362285.1 Gemmatimonadota bacterium
GTCCGTGAAGCCTGCGGCCTGTTCGACGTGAGTCACATGGGGGAGTTCATCGTGCGGGGCCCGGGGGCGCTGGCCTTCGTGAACCATGTGACGACCAACGATGTCGCGGCGCTCGCCGTGGGCCAGGTGCACTACACGGCGCTCCTCAACGAGCGTGGCACCTTCGAGGACGACGGCCTCGTCTACCGGTACGCCGACCGCTACATGATGGTCATCAACGGATCGAACAAGGACAAGGACCTCGCGCACATCCTGCGCTATCGGGATCGGTTCGATTGCACCGTGGACGACCGGACCGCCGACATCGCCCTGCTGGCACTGCAGGGCCCCCGGGCCCAGGCCGTGCTGCAGCCGCTCGTCGACATCGACCTCGAGGCGATCAAGTACTACTGGTTCGCCGAGGGGCACGTCGCGGGGGTGCCGGCCACGATCTCGCGCACGGGATACACCGGCGAGGATGGCTTCGAGCTGTACTTCCCCTCGGCCCAGGCGCCGGTGGTGTGGAACGCGTTGCTCGCCACGGGGCAGATGACTCCCACCGGCCTTGGATGCCGCGACTCGCTGCGCCTCGAGATGGGGATGGCGCTCTACGGCAACGACATCGACGACACCGTCACGCCGCTCGAGGCCCAGCTGGGATGGCTGGTGAAGATGAAGAAGGGGGACTTCGTGGGACGTGCCGCGCTCGAGGCCCAGAAGGCGGCCGGCGTGCCCCGCGCCCTCGTCGGGTTCACCAGCGAGGAACGCGTCTTTCCGCGCCACGGCTACCCCGTGTACGTCGATGGGACCGCGAGCGGCGTCGTCTGCTCCGGCACGATGAGTCCGAGCGTCGGCACGCCGATCGGCACCTGCTACGTGCCGTTCGCGAAGAAGGCACCCGGCACGGCCATCGAGATCGACGTGCGCGGCAAGCGCGTCGCCGCCCGCGTCACCGCGCTTCCGTTCTGGACCAAGGGCTCGCGCCGCTAGCGCGCGAGACTCCTGCCGCGTCGTCGCCCTCGTGCGTCTCGCCATCCTCACCGTGTCCGACGCGCTGGCCAACGGCGCGCGCACCGACGACCGTTCCGGTGACACGATCGCCGGCTGGGCGGCCGCCAACGGGCACGTGGTGGCGACGCGTGCCGCCGTGCCCGACGGCACCAATGAAGTCGTGCGGCATCTCCTGCGCTGGTGCGACCAGGACGTCGCCGACGTCGTGTTCACCACCGGGGGCACGGGCATCGCCCCGCGCGACGTCACCGTGGAGGCGACGCGCGCCGTCGTGCAGGCCGAGATCGCGGGGATGGCCGAACTGATGCGCGTGAGCGCGCTCGCCACCTTTCCGCGCGCGGCGCTGTCGCGGGCCCTCGTGGGGCTCCGCGCGCGCACCATCGTCGTGAACCTGCCCGGGTCGCCATCGGGCGTGGCCGACGGCCTGGCCGCGCTCGAGCCCGTGCTGGCGCACGCCAGCCGGATTGCCCGCGGCGAGTCCACCGAGCACTCGAGCGCCACCGGCGCGGCGTCGCTGCGATGAAGGTCCTGATCTCGCTCACCGACGTCGAGCCGGCGGTCCGGCTCAATGCCCTGCTGGAACAGCTGGGCGGCGCCGCCTCCACCGAACTCGTGTCGCCGCTCGACGACATGCGGGCCGCGCTCCGGCGGCTCAAGCCGGACGTGATCGTGCTCACGGGCGCCCTCATGGATGCGCAGAACGTGGCCCTGGTGCGCGAGATGCTCTGGGAGGAAACGCCCGTCGTGGGGTTGGCCGACGTGCTCGACGACGACACCAGCGCGCGGCTGACGGCCGTCGGATACGCC
>JANLSF010000480.1:0-8699 GCA_031362285.1 Gemmatimonadota bacterium
GGAAGCTCGCGCATGCGCTGCGCGCCGAGGGACGCTCGGTGTTGCTGGGGGCCGCCGACACCTTCCGGGCGGGTGCGATCGACCAGCTGCGCGTGTGGGCGGAGCGATCGGGCGCCCAGTTCGTGGGAGGCGCCGCGGGGAGCGACCCGGCGGCGGTGGCCTTCGACGCCATCGAGGCGGGCATCGCGCGCAACGTCGACACGGTGATCATCGACACCGCGGGCCGGCTGCACACCAGCGACGAGTTGATGCAGGAACTGCGGAAGGTGGCGCGCGTGATCACCCGGCGTCTTCCGGGCGCGCCCCATGAGACCCTGCTCGTGCTCGATGGCACGATCGGGCAGAACGCGGTGGCGCAGGCAAGGACCTTCTCGGCGGCCGTGCCCCTGTCGGGATTGGTGGTCACCAAGCTGGACGGGACGGCGAAGGGCGGCATCGTGGTGGCGGTGCACGAGGCGCTCGACATCCCGGTCAAGTACATCGGGACGGGCGAGGCGGTGGGCGACCTCGAACCGTTCGACGCGGCCGACTTCAGCCGCGCCCTGCTCGACCTCTAGGCCCGCGCGATGACAGGCACGCGGCGGCGCGACGGGACCTGGAAATCGGACGGCCAGCCACGCGTCACGCTCGAGACGCCGATCACCTACCTCAAGGGGGTGGGGCCGGCGCGCGCGTCGGCGTTCGAGCGACTCGGGGTGAAGTGCGCGGGCGACCTCTTGCTGCATGTGCCCACCCGGTACGAGGACGCCAGCACGATCACCCGCATCGCATCGCTCGAGCCGGGCATGGACGCCACCATCCTCGGCACGGTGATCTCGAAGGGGGTGCTGCCGACGCGGAAGGGACTCCGCATCTTCCAGGCGGTGCTGCGCGACGACAGCGGGATGATCGAGGCGGCGTGGCCCGGGCAGCCGTTCCTCGACCGCACGATCAACAAGGGGGACCGGCTGCTGGCCGCCGGCAGCGTGCGCTTCTACCACGGGCGCCAACTCGTGCCCCGCGAGTGGGTGAACCTCGGCGACAACCCGGAGGGGCTCGGCGGCCGCGTGCTCCCGGTGTATCCGGCCACCGAGGGGCTGTCCTACAAGCTCATCCGCGGGCTCATCGAGCAGCACCTCGACCCGCTGTTGCCCCTGGTGAACGACCCGCTGCCCGAGGCGGTGCGGCTGCAGGTGGGCGTGGCCCCGCTCGCCGAGGCGCTGCGCCTCGTCCATGCGCCGGCCACCATGGCGGAGGCCGTGCGCGGGCGCGATCGCCTCGCGTTCGACGAGCTGTTCGCCGTGCAGTTGCTGCAACGCCGCTCGCGTGCGCTCGCGCGCGCGCCGCGCACGGGGATCGCGTTCCGGACGCCCGCAGCGCTGGCCAAGGCGCTCAAGGCGGCGCTCCCGTACACGCTGACCAAGGCGCAGGTGCGCGCGATCCGCGAGATCGTGGCCGACATGACGGCGCGCGAGAAGATGCACCGGCTCCTGCAGGGCGACGTGGGCGCGGGCAAGACCGTGGTCGCCGTCTTCGCGGGACTGGTGGCCATCGAGAGTGGCTACCAGGTGGCGCTCATGGCGCCGACCGAGTTGCTGGCCGAGCAGCACTGTCGCACGGTGAGCGCGTTGCTCGCACCGCTGGGGATCATGCCGGTGCTCGTCACGGGGGGGCTCGGGGCCGCGGCGCGGCGCGCGGTGGCCGCCCGACTTGCGAGCGCGGAGCCCGTGTTCGCCATCGGCACGCACGCGCTGGTGCAGCAGGGGACGAGCTTCGCGAAGCTCGGGCTCGCGATCGTGGACGAGCAGCACCGGTTTGGCGTCGCCCAGCGCGCGGAGCTGGGCGCGAAGGGCGCGGCGCCCGACGTGCTGCTCATGAGCGCGACGCCGATTCCGCGCTCGCTCGCCCTCACGCTGCACGGCGACCTCGACGTCAGCGTGCTGGACGAGCGTCCCCCGGGCCGCACGCCGGTCACGACCGCGCTCAGGCCGGAGGCGGCGCGTGCGCGCGTGCTCGAGTTCGTCGGGCGACAGGTCGAGGCGGGGCGACAGGCCTACATCGTCTATCCCGTGATCGACACGTCGGAGAAGGGCGACCTCAAGGCGGCCACGGCGATGCATGCCGAGCTCGCGGCCGGCCCGTTCGCCGGCCGGCGCACGGCGCTGCTCCATGGACGGCTCCCGGCGGCGGAGCGCGACGCGACGATGCGCGCGTTCCGCGACGGGGCGATCGACGTGCTCGTGGCCACCACGGTGATCGAGGTCGGCATCGACGTGCCGAACGCGACCGTGATGGTGATCGAGCATCCCGAGCGCTTCGGCCTCTCGCAGCTGCACCAGTTGCGCGGTCGCGTCGGCCGGGGGGCGGAGCAGTCGTACTGCGTCCTGCTGGGGGACGTCTCGCCGACGGCGGGGGAGCGTCTCGGATTGTTCACCGCCACCGAGGACGGGTTCGCGATTGCCGAGGCCGACCTGCGCCTGCGCGGCATGGGGGACCTGTTCGGCGAGCGGCAGCACGGGGTGCCCACGTACCGCGTGGCGGACCCGTTCCGCGATGGCGCGTTGCTGCGGCAGGCCCGCGTGGCAGCCGATGCCATGCTCGCGGCGGATCCCGAGCTGAGCCTCCCGGAGCATGGCGCCCTGCGCGCGGCCCTCGGCGCGCGGTACGACTCCGCACTGGCCCTCTTTCGAACGGGCTGACTGCCGGGCGCGACACCCCGTAATATTGGCAGATGTCGGTGCCCACCACTCCAGGATTGAGCGTGCACGCCGAAGCGCGGCTGTGGGAGCGCTTCTTCCTGGCGGCGACCGAGATGATGTGCGTCATCGCACCCGACGGGACGTTCATCCGCATCAACCCGGCCATCACGGTCGCAGCTGGCTGGACCAGCGAGGAGCTGCGCGGCCGATCGGCGCGCGATCTCGTGCATCCCGACGACATGGCAACCCTGCTCTCCCAGTGGGAGGCGCGCACGTCGGCGGCCAGCACCATCGCGGTGGAATGCCGGTTCCAGCACCGCGACGGGGGCTGGGTGTGGGTGGCGTGGAGCGTGCTGGCTGAACCTGAGCTCGGGGTGATCCTCGGCGTGGGCGAGGATGTGTCGCGCCGGAAGCGGGCCGAGGTCGTGGACCGGGGGCAACGGGTCGTGCTCGAGGCCATCGCGAGTGGACGCCCGCTGGCCGCCGTGCTCGAAGCCGTGGTGCGATTCGTCGAGCGCGAGGCGCCCGGCATGCAGTGCACGGTGCTGACGCTCGACGAGAGCGGGCAGCGCATGCACGTCGCGTCGGCGCCGAGCATGCCGGCCTCGTACAACGCCGCCATCGAGGGCCTCGCCATCGGGCCGTCGGTGGGCTCGTGCGGGGCGGCGCTCCATCTCGGCCAGCGGATCATCGTCACCGACATCATGAGCGACGCGCTGTGGGACGACTTCCGGGACCTCGCGCTGGCGCATGCGCTGCGCGCCGCCTGGTCGGAGCCGTTCTTCGGGCCGGACGGCCGCGTGATGGGCACCCTCACGATGTACGCGGCGGAGCCCCGTGAACCGTCCGCCGCCGACCTCGAGCTGCTCGAGGCGGCGGCCAGCCTCGCCGGCATTGCCGTGTCGGGCCGGCGAGCCGCGCAGGACCTCGAGTTGGCCGAGCAGGCGATGGCGCACCTGAGCGACATGGTGCTGATCTCCCGGCACGGGGGCGCGGAAGGCGACGTCGGCAACGTGGTGTACGTGAACGCGGCCTTCGAGCGGACGCTGGGGTGGTCGCGCGCGGAGATCGCGCAACTTGCGTCGGGCGAGCTGTCGGCGCTCATCTCCGACCCGGCGACGGCGGCGCTTCGGCGCGCGCGGGTGCGCGCCGGCGAGGCGGTGCACGCACGCACGCAGCTGCAGACGCGTTCAGGCGCGCGCATCGAGGTGGAGGCCGAGCTCGTCCCGATTCACGGGGCCGAGGGCGAGGTCACCCACTCCCTCACGATCCTGCGCGACATCTCGGCGCGCGTCGAGGCCGAGGGAGAACTGCGGCGGACGCAGGCCATCTTCCGGGCCATTCTCGACGCGGCGCCCCTGGTGGTCTGGTCGATGGATCGTGACCGCATCTTCACCATGGTCGAGGGGCGCGGCCTCTCGGCCGTGGGCGTGGAGCCGGGATCGCTCGTTGGCAGCTCCGCCGCGGAGTTCTTCAAGGACACCCCGATGGTCGATGGGGAGGGCCGCGCGCACCGGACCGAGGACGTCATGGCGGCGGTGCTTCACCAGGGCGCACGGCTCGTGGGGACGGCCAACTTCCGCGGGCAGCACTTCGAGGTGGCGGTCGGGCCGCTGCGCGGACCGGACGGCACGATCGACGGCGAGGTGTGCGTGGCGCTCCTCGTCTCCGATCGCGTCCGCCTCGAGACCCAGCTGCGCCACGCGCAGAAGATGGAGGCGGTCGGGCGTCTCGCCGGTGGCGTGGCCCACGACTTCAACAACGTCCTCACCGCGATCCTCGGCTTCGCCACCGTGGCGCTCGAGGACGTGCCGGATGACGGCGGGGTGGCGAGCAGCCTGATCGAGATCATTGCCGCCACGCGACGGGCGGGCGACCTCACCAAGCGACTCCTCGTCTTCAGCCGGCAGCAGGTGCTGCAGCCGCGGTCGCTTGCGCTCACGGAGGTCGTGTCCACGTGCGAGAAGCTGCTGCTGCGCCTGATCGGCGAGGACGTGCAGCTGCTCACCTCGCACGCCGAGCCGGAGTGGCGCGTGCGCGGCGATCCCTCGCAGCTCGAGCAGGTGGTGATGAACCTCGCGGTGAATGCGCGTGACGCGATGCCGTACGGCGGGACCCTCACGATCGCCACCACGCACGTCACCGTCGCGGCCGGGTCGCCGGCGCCCGATCCGTCGGTGCCGCCGGGCGACTGGGTGCTGCTCACCGTGTCGGACTCCGGCGTGGGGATGGACGAGGACGTGCTCTCGCGCATCTACGAGCCGTTCTTCACGACCAAGGCGCCGGGGCGCGGTTCGGGCCTCGGCCTCTCCACGGTGTACGGGATCGTGACGCAGAGTGGCGGGCACGTCCACGTGCAAAGCACGGTGGGGCAGGGCACCACCTTCCGCGTGTACTACCCGCGCCAGGAGCGCGAATCACCGCGTCTCGAGGTGGCGGCGGTCCAGGCACGCCCGGGGGCAGGGCACGAGACGGTGCTCATCGCCGAAGACGATCGGAGCGTGCGCGACCTGATCCGGCTGGCGCTCTCGCGCTTCGGGTACAAGACGCTCGTCGCCGCCTCGGGCGAGGAGGCGCTGGCGATTGCCGCCGCGCACGAGGGGCCGTTGCCGATTCTCGTCACCGACGTCGTGATGCCGCGGATGAGCGGTCCCCAGTTGCGCGACCGGTTGCTCGCCATCCGCCCCGAGACGCGCGTGCTGTTCCTCTCGGGCTACACGGATGACGAGATGATCAAGCGCGGTGTGCTCGAGGACGGGGTGCAGTTCCTGCAGAAGCCGTTCCCGCCTGACGTGCTCGCGCGCAAGGTGCGCGAGGTGCTCGACGCCGAGTAGCGGTGCGCGCGCCCTACCGCGCGCGCACCAGCGCCATGCCGTCGGGCTCGCGCCCGGCCGCGAGCAGGCGGACCACGACGCGCTTCACCAGGTCCACCTCGGCGATCCGGTCCATGGCCGCGAGGGCGACGAACGCGCGCTTGCCCGACGGGTCCATGAGGATGCCGAGCGGCACGGCCGAGGTGCCCATCTGGGCGCCGAGCAACTGCGGACGCACGAGCGTCGCGTCCACGGCAAAGGTCAACTCGCCGTCCGGGCGCTCGGCGGCCACGTCGTAGAAGCCGAGCGTGCTGCTCTGCGCGTTCGACAGCACCACCGTCTTCCCGTCGGGGGTGAACTTGAGGCGGTTGGGGAACTTCCCCGTGGGGAGCGAGCGGATCGTGTCGAGGGTGCTGGCGTCGAGGATCATCACCCGCTCGAGGGTGCGGTCGGCGGTCCAGAGGCGGGTCCCGTCGGGCGAGAGGTCGATGGCCTCGGGAAACTTGCCGACCACGGTGGTCTTCACGAGCGCGCGCGTGCGGACGTCGATCCGCGACACGGAGCCCGACCCGATGTTGGCGGTGTACACCCGGCCGCCATCGGCCGAGGTGACGAGCAGGTGCGTGCCCTTCTGGGCCGTGGAGATGGCTTGTTCCACGACCCCCAGGTCAGTGTCCACGATCAGCACTGCGTCGTTGGCCTCGACGGTGACGACCACCCGACGCCCATCGGCGAGCCAGGCGATCCCGTGCGGGCGGCGGTAGCTGCCGAGGTCGATGGTGCGCACCACGCGCATGTCGTTCAGGTCAAGCACCGTGAGCGAACTGCCCGGTGCCGGCCCGGTGCCGTAGTTGCAGGCCACGGCAAGGCGGCCGTCGGCGCGCACCGCCACTTCGTGCGGCCCCTCGCCCACCGGCAGCGTGGCCACCACCGTGCCGGAGGCGAGGTCGATGAGCGACGCGGTGGCCTCGGCCTTGTTGAGCACGATCAGGCGCTCTCCCACGCGTTGCGCCGACACCGGGGCGGCCATCGCCAACACGCCGAGGGCGACGACCGCGGCTCCGACTCCCTGACGCGCGTTCACTTCCCACCCTCTGCGCGGATTCCGCGCCGGAGGGCCGACGAGGCGCGCAAGGCGAGGATTTCGCCCAGGGCGTCCAGGTGTGCGGGGCGTGGGCCGGGAATCGCCGCAATCCGGGCGCCGAACTCGAGCGCCTCGTCACCAGCGAGCGTGAAGCGCGGCCAGGTCGCGAGCCCCGCATCGTTCGGGTCGCCGACGGCGGCGAAGCGCGTCCACGCGCCCGACATGGCTGCCGCGAGCGTCGTGTCGTACGGGGTGGCGCCCCAGAGTGGCGAGGTCATGCCGCGCACCCCGAAGACGAACGGAATCTCCGACGCATGGAAGGCGCCCAACGCGAGTCCCGTCATGCCGTTGGCCACGCGCGTGTAGTAGTAGCGGTAGACCGGCGCGCCGGCCCGCGTGAAGGCGCGTGCGGTCTCGCGTGCGGTGGCGGTGAACACGTCGTCGGTCCAGAGCAGTCGGTACGCGCGCACCGGACCCTGCGGCCCCTCGGCGGGATAGAGTGCCCGGACGCGGTCCGCGAACGCGGCCGGATACGACGCGCGCACCGCCGAGTCGAGCTGCGACTCGGTGGTGAGTTTGAGGTCGCGCACGAGCACGGTGGATTCGTTGGCGTTCGAGCCGATGATCACCGGCACCCGGGCCACGCGGCCCGCGAGCAACGAGGCCGTCGGCATCTCGACGAGGAACTCGCCGTCGACCGCCTCGGGGAGTTGGTCGATGCGCAGGTTGCCCACCCGCGCGAGGAGCGAGTCGCCGGTCAGGGCGCGGAGCGTGGCGATGGCGGTGGCGTCGTCGGTGGCGCCGGCCCGCGTCACGAGTCCCGCGCCCTTGCGCTCGGCGGTGGTCCCGGAATCGCCGCGCAGCGGCAGGGGAAAGCGGTACGGGCTGCCGCTCTCCATGATGGCGCGATGGAACAGGCCCCGCGTGAGCGGCGACACGAGGTGGTAGCCCACCGAGAAGGCGCCGGCCGACTCGCCGAAGATCGTCACGTTGTCGGGGTCGCCGCCGAAGGCCGAGATCTCGCGCTTCACCCACCGCAGCGCCGCGACCTGGTCGAGGAAGCCGTAGTGCCCGGAGGCCCGCTTCGGCGACTCCGCCGAGAGCGAGGCATGGGCGAGGAAGCCGAAAATGCCGAGGCGGTAGTTGATCGTCACCACGACGGCACCGAGTTGGGCCAGGCGGGTGCCGTCGTAGATCGAGGCGCGACCGCTGCCGTGCGTGAAGCCCCCGCCGTGAATCCAGACCAGGACCGGGCGCTTGGCACCGGCCGCTGCCTGCGACCAGACGTTGAGCGAGAGGCAGTCCTCGCTGATCGGCTCCAGCGTGCCGCCGTACAGCTTGGCCAGCGCGTCGGTTTGCATGCACGACGGGCCGTACACCGACGCGTCGCGCGGCGCCGACCAGGGCGCCGGCGCCTGCGGCGCCCTCCAGCGCAGCTCGCCGACGGGCGCGGCGGCGTACGGAAGCCCAAGCCAGTGGGCCACGCCTGCCGAGTCGCGTCCGAGCAGGGAGCCCGACGAGGTGCGGACCGTCAGGGCCGGCGTCGATTGCGCCCGCAGCGTGGCGGCGGCGACGAGGACGAGGATGCCAAGGAGAGTCAACGAGGAACGGCGCATGGGCAGGACCGGCACGGGGTCAGGCGACACGGAAGCGATCGCAGGCAAGGTCAATCTCGTCACGGAGCGCGCCACGCACATCGGGGGGGACGGCGTCGAGGTGACGGCGCGCCTCCGCCAGGACCCGCGTCAACTGGTCGCACCACGGCGAGGCCGGGTGCCAGGCGCGATCCGCCGCGACGAGCGTCGTCACCAGCAGGTCGCCGGGGAATCCGTCGGCCGCCAGGAACGGGTCCGCCTCGAGCGCCGCCAGCGCGCGGGGCAGCAGGTGCGGAAGGCCGCGCCCTTCGTGCAAGAGGAAGCGCACCTCGCCGGGGGAGAGCGCGTCGATCGGGACCCGGAGGGCCCGCGATACCCGCGCCACGCGCGGCCCACCGTATGCCCCCTTGGCGACGTCGAGTCCCTCGAGGGCGGCCAGCGAGCCGGGCAGGGGAGGGTCGGCGTCGAGCATGTGCACAAGGTGCGGCGGGGGAGCCGCCCGCGCCAGGCGAATTTTCGACGATCACCG
>JANLSF010000562.1:0-10076 GCA_031362285.1 Gemmatimonadota bacterium
CACCGATGTCGGTGCGCTCACGCGCGACGGTCTCCCACCGGGCCTCCGAGCTGTCGCGCGAGCGTCGCCATGCCGTGCGCCCACCCTTCGGCCATGTCGTCGAAGATCGGGGCGCCATCGAACGGCTTCTTCGAGTTCACCGCCCGCGCCGCCTTGAGGATGAACGTCTTGGCGCCGACACTGACCCGATCGAACTCCTCGGCCGCCGGCAACAGCCCCGCATCGAGCCCGGAATCCACGAGCCACCGGACGTGCAGCGCCAGCAGCTCGAAGACCGCGCCCAACTGGCGCACCGTGGCGAACGCCCAGACATGATAGAAGTCGAGCCCGCGCGCCTGCAGCACCGGGAGCTCCTGCTCGAACCGTCGCTGGAACCGCACGATCGGGTTGTCGGCCGGCCGTCGCGCCACCTGGGTGCGCAGCAACCCGAGCGCGGCCAGGGCCAGCTCCCCGCGCGGCCGCACCACCAGCCGATCGACGCGGACGAGCTCCGCGTACAGGGGCAGGACGGTGGGGTCCGGCGACGCCCCGATCCGGAAGAGCTGCGCGAAGTCGTCGCCGTGCAGCTCGTGGTACGACGCGTTGTGGAAGTAGCCGAGGCGCCGCTGTTCCACATCGAGGTCGGCGAGGATGATCGTGGTCTTCACGTGGTTCCGGCGATAGTCCGTGCCGGAGGTGTCGGGGAGCAGGAACGCGTCCGCCTCGGTGCTGATGAACGCGCCGCCGGCCAGGTGATGCTGCGCATGCTCCACGAGCGGGAGCCAGACGTTCAGCTCCTGCACGTTCATGCCATAGAGCGTGCGCAGGTCGTCGTGCGACGGCTTGTAGAAGGTGACGTTGTCGCCCTCGAAGTCGACCGTGGCAGCGGAGCCGAGGACGGCGAGCGGTTCCAGCCGCAGGGCGTGCAGCAACTCGATGACGACATCCACGTAGCAGTTCTTCTCGACCCACACGCGGTCCTCCGCGTGCAGCGCGTGGCGTTGGTAGGTCGCGGCCTCGAGGCCCGGCAGCGCGACGACGCGGCTCACGGCCAGAGGTGGGCGCGCACCGCGGCTGGCCACGTCGCGGGATCGAAGCCGTGGGTCCTGAACAGGGCCATCGTGACGCGCTCGAGCCCGAAGCCGAGGCACGCCGAGTGCGCGACGTCGCCGTTGGCGGAGCGGATGTCGAACGCCTGGCCGAACTTGTCCTGGTGATAGTTGAACGAGCAGCAGGCTGTCGGCTCCGTTTCGGAGATGACCGGAATCAGCACTTCGAACTTGAGGCGCTGGTCGAGCTGGCCGGCGGCGAGGATCTTCCCGCCGCGGCCGAAGAACGGATCGGCGGCGACATCGGCCCGCGCCGGGAGCGCGAGCGCGGTGAGCATGGCCATGCCGCGCTCGAGCCAGAGGTCGCGCCACGCCACGACGACGGCGGGGGTGTCGATGCGCACGAACTCGCGGACGCGGAACGATCGCATGCGCGTCGGCTCGGCCGACGGCTCCTGCCGGTAGACCCACGCCGGCATCGTCACGTGCCGCCCACCCGGTGGCAGCGTGCCGGTGCACGTCGGGTAGAACGGGTAGCAGGCCGCGGGGTTGAGCACGACATCGGTCATCCCGAGCGCGTCGCCCCACGGCTCGCCCTTGGCGATGCGCCCCGCCAATGCGCGCGCCTCGCGCTCGGGGCCCGTGAAGCTGTGGACCACGCCGCAGAGGTGGGGAAAGCCCTCCATGTAGCCGGTCCGTTCGATGATGTCGCGGGCGATGACCGGCGGAAAGGTCATCGACTCGACCTGGTCGTCCCTGGCCGAGCGGACGACGAGGGCATCGAACCGTTCGAGCACGTCCTCGAACACCGACCCTCGTCCAAACGCGCCCTGGGCGTTCGTGGGGACGATCAGCCCATGCGCAACGAGTTCATCGTGGAAGGATCCAGCATCGTACGTCGGCACAAGCTGAACTCGCGCGTCGAGGGGCAGGGCAGTGGGGCGACCGGGTAGCGGCGACCGCGATCAACCTATTCGTCCTTCTATTCGTCCTTGAGGACCAGCAGGAGCGACGCATTCTTGGCGGCGATCCGGTCGTTGCTGATCATCAGCGAGCCGGAGAGCGCGTCGCGATAGTGGCGCCCGACGCTGAATGGCGAGTCGTTCTTGTAGCCCATGATGCCGATCACCTGGAGCGCCTTGTGCACGAGCGCGGGCGCGGCCTCGGACGCGGCGATCTTGAGGTTGTTCATCCGCAGGGCCCAGCGCATGGAGTCGAGCTCCTCGCGATCGTCGCCCAAGGCGTCGAAGTCGGCGGCCGCCGCGGCCACGTTCTGGCGCAGCGACTGCAGCTGCACGGAGACCTCGGCCAGGCGCGTGGCATTGAGCGGGACCGTGCCCGGCTTGCGGCGCGCATCGGCGCGGACGAAGGCGGCCGCACGAGCCACGGCATCGGTCGCGATGCCGAGCCAGACCGCACTCCAGAGGATGTGGGAGTAGGGCACCATGGACTGCGCGGAAGAGTCGGCGTACGAGCCGGGCACGACCTGCGACATGGGGCCGGCCGAGGTGAGCTGGTAGCTCGGACTGCAGGTGCCGCGCATGCCGAGCGTGTCCCAGTCTCCCGTGCGCTGCAGGGAGAAGTCGCCCTCCTTGAGGAGCACCAGCAGTTGATCGCCCTGCTCCGCGTCGGGGGCACGCCGGCAGGTGACGAGGAGATCGTCGGCGTGCTCGCCGTACGAGACCGTCGTGGCCGCCTTGCTCAGGTTGAACCGGTCGCCGTCGCGTTCCAGCGCGCAGATGCTGGAGCGGGTGTCGCCACTGGTGCCGACCTCGGAGGTGACGGAGCCGAGCAGCCGCTGATGCGTCACGAGGTCGCCCAGGTAGCGGCTGAAGCAGGGGGAAGCCCCGGCGTGGCGCACGAGGCACGCGACCTGGATGTGGTGCATGGCCAGCACCATGCCGCTCGAGCCGCAGGCGCGTGCGAGCATGGTGCACATGGCGGCGAGCTCCTGCATGGAGAGCCCGCCGCCGCCCAGATGGGTGGGGACGAGCGCGGAGAGCAATCCGGCCTGGCGTGCGGCGTCGATCGCTTCGTGGGGAAACCGGGCGCGCGTGTCGACGTCGCTCGCGTGCGTGGCGGCGACCGCGGCCACGGCCTGGGTGCGCGCGATCAGGTCGGTATTGGCGGCGGCGATGAGAGGAGCATCCGGTGCGGGGCGGGCCATGCGGTCCAGGCGAGGGAGGTCAGGCGGGTCAAGCGAGGTGACGCAGGAATCGCGCCAGCGGCGAAGCGTAGGGGTGACGTTGGAGGGGGGGAGAGGTAACGCGGAGGGGCGCCGGAGCGGAGTCTCACGTCTCACGGGAGTCTTGAGACAGTCGCGCGACTGATGGTGAGAAACAAGATCAGCTTGGCGCGGTAAAGTGTTCTACCACAACAGGTTGAGTGGAAAACACGAATGTGGCACGCCCCATGCTATTTGGAGGGTGTCCACTGCGACGGCTGCCGACGCTCGGCGGTGCCACCGGATCGCGCGTGGGGAGAAACCTGGGGGATGCACATGTCCGGAACAGAGCGAAATTCCGTCAGCCGTGTCGCCCTCTCCGGGCGCCGAATTGCCGTCGCCGGCGTTCTCGCGCTCGTCGCCGCCGTGGCCAGCAGCCCAGCGCTCCAGGCGCAATCGTGCAGTCCGCAGATTCGTGACCCGGAGTGCGCGCCGTTGCACGCGCCAACGGCGGCGGTCGCGCCGCATGTGGCCACGGTGAACTCCTCGCAAGTCGTGCTCACCGTGGAAGTGTCGGATGCGTACGGCATCCAGCAACCGGGCAGCGGATCTGTTCTGCAGAAGCTGGTCGGAACGCAGCTCATTCCCGTCACCATCTATCTCACGTGGAGCCTGAAGGCGGGGCGGGGATGGAACTACGTGAACCTGACACCCGGGCTCAACGTGTTCGTGGTGACCGCCACCAATCTGCAAAACCAGACGTCTACGGACACCGCGAAGATCACCTACGAGCCGCCGCCGGCGCAGACGGGGCCGGCATATAGCCAAACCGACTACTCGGCGCTGCACCACAACTTCTTCCGGCCCGGCGAGCCCTGCCCGGGGTGCTCCGCAACGCTCTCGTACTTCACGCCCGCCTACCAGAGCCTCGATGTGTCGCGGTCCCTCGGCGTGACCTACTCGAGCGCCACCGCGTCGCCCATGGGCTACGTGATGATCGGAGTCCGAGCTGGCGGGACGGACACGGTGCGGGCCTACTCGCTCAAGTTGAAGGACCTGACCACGTCCACCAATGTGGCGTTCACGAATGGGCAGCAGGAACTGTTTTATCAGCCTACCTGCTGCACGAACAGCAGCACCACTGTTGTCGCCGCGCAATTCGATGCGGCCGCCGCGTCCATGGCGACGGGCGGCCGATTGATGGCGGCGACGGTGACCGTCTTCTATAGTACGGCGCCCGGGACGGTCGGCACGTCAAGGGTGGATACGATTCGCGTACACATCAACAACCAGATCGACAGCCCGCTCGGCCGAGGGGTCAGCTGGGCGAATGTGCCGCGGCTGGGGTGGGGCACTGGACAGTATTCGATTGCCTACGGGGATGGGTCCGTGGTAGGGTACGACCTCATATCCTGGAACGCCGACTCCATCTGGTACAAGACGCCAACCGGCTCGTCTCGACGCCTGACGTACCAGATCGCCAGCAGCCAGTTTCGCGCCAGCGACCCCGATGGCTCCTTCATGAACTTCTCGTACTACGGCCTCCTGCTCGCCGCTGGCAACCGCTTTGGTGACACCACCAAGTACGCCTGGGACAATCAGGACCGGCTCATCTCCGTCACTGACCCCACGGGGAAGAAGATCGGGATCGGCTACTCGGGCACCGGCGCGGGTTCGCTCCGCACCATCACCGACTCGGCGGGCGGGCGCACCAGCACGTTCGTCTTCGACTCTGCGTTTCGGCTGAAACAGATCACCACACCGGATGCGTCGACCAAAGCGTTCACGAACGCCACATACGACGTGAAACACCGGCTCACCGCGGTGACCTCGCCGCTCGGCGCCGTCACGACGTACAGCTACGCGGGCTCGGGTGGAGGCTCGGTGCGCTCGGTCACCGAGTCTGCGGCCGGACAGGGCAGCGCCCTCACCGGGTATAGCCGCCCCGCGACCGACACGCTGGTCCCGCCCGTGGGCATGACCACCTCGCTCTCGAACCGGTGGGCTCCCGGCCCGAACGCGACCGTCGTCACCGCGCCGACGGGCATCAAGCAGCTGGTGGAAGTGGACCGATACGGCCAGGCCGTACACACCGCCGTGACCGACCTGCAGGGTCGGACGCACGAGTCGTGGACGCAGCGCGACACCGCCGGCCGCCCGCTCGTGGTGCTCGGCTCAGAGCTCGACGCGACCTACTACGGGTACAGCGGTGCGGACCTCGCCACGGTGCGGACCGGCGACCTGACACGGCAGTTCACGTATGGGGCCTTCGGTCAAGTGGCCAGCGTCATCGTGAATGGCAAGGTGAACGCCACGTACACGTATTCGGGAGCCGCTGCCACCCTGGCGAGCGTCACGCAGGATTCCACGAGCATCACGACCTTCACGTGGGACAGCCACGGGCGCATGCGCAGCCAGACCACTCCGCTCGGCAGCACCACGAGCATCGGGTTCGAAAGCGGCGGCCTCAAGAACGTGGACTCGGTGACAACCAGCTACGGCACCACCATCCTGACCCGTGACGCGATGGGGCGCGTCATCGCACAGAAGGCGCCGATCACGGGCATCGATTCTACCTGGTACAACGTGCTCAACGCCGTCACCAAGTCGCGCGACGCACTGGGCCAGGTGACGCAGGCGGGGGTGAAGTTGGACACCGTCGTCACGCGGGACTCCGTGGTGGACGCGCGCAACCAGAAATACCTGACGCTGCTCGACAAGCGCGGGCGCCCGGTCGCGATCGTGGACGCCAAGGGCGCGCGTGACAGCATCGGCTACGACGCCCTGGGGCGCGTGGTCAAGCAGTGGACGCGCCGAGGCGACACCATCAGTTTCGCGTACGACTCCCTCAACCGGGTCAAGCAGCGCGCCACGCTGGGCGACACGGCGGTGTTCATCTATGACAGCCGCACCAACGCGAGCGGTGGCCCGACCAACGAGTGGATGGTCGCGGCCAACGGCGCGTCGCGCGACAGCACCGCGTTCGATCCGCAGGGGCGCGTGCGCGCGACGGTCAGCACGCGCAGCGGAACGACGCTGACGATCGAGTCCGTGTACAAGGACCTGGCGAGCGGGCGAAGCCAGATCGTGTGGAAGAAGAATGGCATCGGCGTGGATACGATCAACATCGACTACGACAGCTTCAATCGGCTCAAGTACCAAGGGGCGCCGCACGGGGGACCGACACGCGTCACGTATGCGGCCTCGGGGGCGCTCGACAGCATCCTCTTCCCGGCGAGCGGCCTGGCGCTCAAGCACACGTTCAGCCCGACCAACGGGCGCCTCACGCAGCTGACGCCGAGCCTGGCGCTGGCCAACCTCATGCAGCTGTACACGTACGACAATGCCGGACGGATGCGGACGCGGCAGGTCGGGCCCACGGCCGGGAGCGAGGCGCGCTTCCTCACGTACGACAGCACGAGCCGGCTGACGAGCTACGCCGACTCCAGCTTCGTGACGTATCAGGATTTCGTGTGCTATGTCGAGGATTGGGACGGCAACTGCACCTCCTGGGGCTACGTGCCGCGGGTGGAGCACCTGCCGGTGCGGAGCGCGACGTACAGCTACGACGGCGTGGGCAACCGCACGGACGGTGGCGACACGGCCACGGGCCCGGCGAACCGTCGTCCCTCGTGGCGCGGGTACACGCTCACGTACGACGCGGCCGGGAACCTGCTCACGCGGCACAAGGCCAACGACAGCCTGGCGCTCACGTGGAACGCGCTCGGGCAACTGACGCAGGCCAAGCGGAACGGCACAGTGACGACCTTCAAGTACGACGCCTACGGGCGGCGGGTGAAGAAGACCACGAACGGCGCCATCACGTACTACCTGCTGGACGGTGACGTGACGTTGGCGGAGCTCGACGCGGCCTTTGCCCCGCAGCGGGTCTACAGTTACTGGCCGGGGACGGACCAGCCGCATGGCGTGAAGGTGGGGGCGAACCAGTACACCTACTTGAGCGAGGAGCCCGGCAACGTCGTCGGGCTGGTGAACAGCAGCGGCACGGTGGTGGCGAGCTACCAGTACGACCCGTGGGGGGCGGACCTGGGGAGCTGGAGCAACGTGGCGCAGCCGTTCCGGTACACGGGGCGGGAACTCGACAGCGAGACGGGGCTGTACTACTATCGGGCGCGGTACTACGACCCGGGGATGGGGCGGTTCGTGAGCGAGGACCCGATCGGGCTGGCGGGGGGGATCAATGGGTATGCGTATGTGGAGAACGATCCGGCGAATCTGGTGGACCCGAGCGGGCTGCAAAGCGATGCCAGATGCCCGTTCGGGTGGCGGCTCGTGACGTATCCTGATGGGTCGACGCACTGTGAGCGAGGCGAGCCGTTCGCGCAATCGTTGCCGGAGGTGTTCGTAGACGGTGGATACGACTGGAGGAGGAGTCACGGTGAGCGAACGATTGGGGCAAGGAATCCATGGGATGTTCCCGTAGTGAAGACTCCCGAAGATCCTGAGATCGACGCCCTGATGGACGCGTTCGAGGTTCGCTGCCGAAACGCAATGCTGAGTCTCGTTAGCACAGCCGTTCAGGACATCGCGACTCTCTGGACGGGAGCGGCGGCCTGGAACCTCGCAAGTGGCGCTGTACGTGCGACAGGGCGCATGATCGTGAAACGGGGTGCCACTCCGGCGCGCCTCGCGAGACTCGCCGAAAGGCGGTTTGCAAGAAGGGCGGCCGCTATCGGTTCCGTCGCGACCTTGCCTTCAGGCCTGAACATGAGTCTCTCCATCTTTGGCGCTTCCATGCAGGCTGACTGGGAAATGGGGCTGGAGGACTGGCTGTCGATCGTTCCAGGAGTTGCGTCGTTTGTTGCGATACGGAGCGCGAAACGGGCGTGTCAGTGAAGAAGCCGCGGCGCACTGACGCGAGGTCCCCCGCTTCGTCGGCTAGGAGCAGTACGCTGATCGGACTTACCTTCGGGGTCGTCTACGCGCTCGCGACGCGCGCTGGAATGAGCAAGAATGGAATCCCGGGGTCGTCAAGTGGGTGGATGCTCGCGTCAATTGTCGTCGGAGGAGCCGCCACAGGGTATCTCTGGGCGGCGCTGCACCCCAAAGAGGAGACTCGAACCGTCTGGCGCTGGTCTAGAGGAACAACGGCGCTGCTGCCCCTCCTTCTCCCTGTTTCTTTGGCGATCATGAGCGACACATCCTGCACTGCGGCCATCATCTCGGCGATCGCCCTGGCCGCCATCGGCTCGCTGATACTCACGGGAATCGTTCGCTAGCTCACAGGTCTACTGCGACGGGCAGTCCAGAAGACGTCCGTGGAAACAGCAACTTGAAGCGGACGCACTGTGCCGTCGCGGAAGGCGCGCGGATCGTGGCCACGGGCGCGAGCCCGTCCGATCGAGTCCGTGTACGCGAACATGGCGAGCGGGCGGAGCCAGATCGTGTGGAAGAAGAACGGGGCAGGGATGGATACGATCAACCTCAACTACTGCAGCTTCAACCGCCTCAAGTACCACGGGGCGCCGCAGGGCGGGGCCACGCGAATCACCAATCGGGCGCGGTACTACGACCCGGCGCTGACGCGGTTCGTGTCGGAGGACCCGATCGGGCTGGCGGAGGGGATCAATGGGTATGCGTATGTGGAGAACGATCGGGCGAAGCTGGTGGATCGAGAAGGCTGGACGGGGAGTGTGGCGTGGCCTGGTTTACGCCGATCAAGTTCAGCAACGGGAGGATCTTGTGCCGTCCGCCGCAGCGCTTGCCGGGCGTGACGACGTGGCGATCGGCCGACATCTCGCCGGGGACCGTGTACGGTGATTGGAACGTCGGGCGGCACGGTCTCACGCTCGGCTCGGAGGGTGGGCGGCAGACGGTGACGTCGCGATTTTCGCAGGATGGGCCGGAGTCGGTGCCCGTCGGCACGTTCGTGGCGTGCGTACAGCGAAACACGGCGCCAGTCCGAGAGCAGATCTCCAACATGGCGGCGGGACTGGCCGTTGCTGGCGGAGCCTTGCTCGGCGTGGGTAAGGTAATGACATCGACGGGAAACGAGGTCATCATGAAGGCGTGGGCCGACGGGTCGATTCGATCCCTTCTCAAGGCTGTGCCGACTGCGACCGGCACGTACTACGCCGCTGCCGTGGCGGTCGAGGGATTCACTATGGTGCCGGGCGCGATGATCTCGGCCGGGAGTCTCGCAACCGTGGGCGGAGCCGCCGTCGCAGCCGGAGGTGCCGCGCTCCTTGGCAGCTACTCAATCGCAACCGCGCTACTTTGCGCAGTTGACTACTAGCGGGAGCAACCAATGGTGCACCGAGAATCGGACCTTCTATTCACTCACCTTCGAATTGCGTTCCGGAATGGCCTGATTGTGGGCGTTGCAACGCTAGTACTGGGAATGGTTGCAGGGTGGTCGGTCGCGCAATGGAGCACGAGCCGCTCGCGCGCACTGTGGCTCGGCGCGGGTGCTCTGTCTCCGGCACTCTGGCTACTTTGGGCCTTCTATCGAACGAACGGGACCTTGAGCGTTAAACTTGGTGACCTGCCCTCGAGAGACTGACGTTGGCCCAGAGAACGCCGGCAGCGGAGAGCCCGCGAGAGCAGCTTCGTCGGTCCGCCACGATCTCAGCACTGGACTCTGAGGAATTAGCGGCACACCGGGGAGCGGGTGGCCTAAATGACGCACCAAGGGGAGTTGGGGATCTATCCGCCGGCAGTAGGGAAGAGTCGGATCGACAGACTTCACTACGTTCGACGCTGTATGTTGGTGCAGCCTCCTCCCACCGCTATCTTCGCCGAAACGCTGCCACCCTCACCCCATGCGCCCGCGCCCGCCGAAAGATCGTCGCCCGACTGACCCCCTCGATCTCGGCGGCGCGCCTCGGGTCGCCACCCGCCTCGTCCAACGCCGCGACCAAGGC
>JANLSF010000565.1:0-6104 GCA_031362285.1 Gemmatimonadota bacterium
CGTGCCGCGGTGCGCCCGCTCGAACGCCCCCTCCATGCGCTTCACGGCGCCGGTGAAGGCGCCCTTTTCGTGCCCGAACAGGACGCTCTCGATCAGCCCCTCGGGGAGGGCGGCACAATTGAGCTGGATGAACGGACCGTCGCGGCGGTCGCTCTGGTCGTGCACGGCGCGCGCGAACAGCTCCTTGCCGGTGCCGCTCTCGCCCTGCAGGAGCACCGAGGCGCGCGTGGGTGCGGCCATGGCGACGGTCTGGAGGATCCGGCGCAACCCGGCCGAGTCGCCCACGATCTGCCGCTCGGAGCGGTACTCGCTCAGCTCGCGGCGCAGCGACGCGTTCTCGCGACGCAGCCGCACGAAGTCGAGCGCCATGTCCACGGCGAGTTCGAGCTGCTGGGCCCGGATCGGCTTGGTGATGTAGTCGATCGCCCCGGCCTTGATGCTCGCCACGGCATGCTCGATGCTCGCGTGGCCGGTGAGCATGATGAGGGGCACGTCGTACCCGTCGTGCGTGAGGATCGAGAGGAACTCGAGTCCCGTCTGCCCCGGCATCCGGTAGTCGGAGATGATCAGGTCCACGCCGCCCCGGGCGAGCACCTCCAACGCCTCGGTCACGCCGCGCACGACGACGGTCTCATGACCCGCGCGCACGAGCGCGTCCTCGAGGATCATCCCGACGGACGGTTCGTCGTCGACGCAGAGAATGGTGGCCATGGTGCGGTTGGGGGTGGGATGCTCCCCCAAACTACGCGGCGCGCGGCAGGCGCGCTGCCCTCACCCGCGGCGCCGCACGCGCTCGGTCAGCCGACGCGGGCGAAGGAGGAGCGCGCGCTGGCTGGCCCATACCCCCGCGTGGCCTCGCGCCCGCCCTCGAGCGTGGAGAGTTCCGACCGCACCCGCGTCTTCTCGCGCGCGAGCCGATCGGTGAGCGCCTCGCACGCCGCCACCAGCTGCCGGGCGGCGTCGAGCGACGTGCCATCGGCATAGGGGCGCGCGGGCAGGGCGTTGAAGCGCGCCAGCGCCTCGCCCAGCAAGGCGTCGCACGCCTCGGCGTCGTCGGCCAGCTTCTCCGAGGCGGCGAGCACGAGGGCCTCGACGAGCGCGAGCTCCGCGAGGCGGTTCACGCGACGGCGGACCGGCCGGCGCTTCCGCCGGCGACGGTCTCGAATGCATCGCGCAGCGGCTGCAGCAGGCTCACCACGCGGCCGTACGCCGTGCCGTCGTTGACGGGCGGGATGCCGTGCAGCTGCGCGAGGGCAAAGAGGTAGATCGCGGCGAGGTTCGCGGCAACGTCGCCTCCTTGCTCACGGTCGAGCGTGGCGAGCAGGTCACCCAGCAGCTCGCGGGCCTGGTAGACCGCGCGCATGGTCAGCTCCCGATTGCGGGTCGTGGCGCCGACGCGAGCGCGGGCCAGGGCGGCGAGGATTTCGTCGAAGGTGAGCACCACCAGGCGCCCGGGAGTCGCGGTGAGGAACTGTTGCTCGCGGTAGCGCTCGGCAATCGGGATCGGCACGGTCAGTTGGCTCTCGGGTGACGGGACTGTCGCGAGTATCGGCCTATCGGCTCGAGCTCGTGAATCCATTGATCTGCGAGGTGAGGGCCGAGGAGATGGCCTGCGAGCGGGCCACCGACGATTCCATGGCGACGAACTGCGACGTGAGCCGCGCGCGCTTCGCGGCAAGGCGCGCCTGCATGTCGTTGGCCTGCCCGCCGAGTTCCGTCTGCCTGCGCTGCAAGTCCGAAATGCGGGCGTCCGTGACCGACGCCACGCCGCCGGCCATCGTGGCGGCGAGCCGGGCGAGGAGGCCGTTCACGCCGAGCGAGAGGCGCACGGTCCCGGCCGCACGGGCCGTCGTTCCGGCGTAGCGCAGCGTGAGTCCCTCGGTCGGGTCACCGGACGCCCCGGTCAACACCTGGCCGCGGCCCGTGGCGACGACGCCATTGATGGTCCCGGTGACGTCGAGCCCGAGGGCGGCGCCGGCGGCGATCCCCAGGAGGGCCGTCCCGTCGCCGCCGACACCGGGCGTGTACGCGACGGTGAACCCCGCGACACTCCCGTAGTCGGTGGCGTCGAGTTGCAGTCGACCATCGACCGTCTTGCTGGCGCTGACGCGCATGCCTCGCGTGCTGAACTCGGCATTCAGGCGCCCGAGGACGGCATCGATCGTGTCGCCATTGGCCAGGTTCACGGAGGCCACCTGTCCCGACGACGCGTCCGAGATCGTCATCGTGTCCGGGGCGCCGAGCGTCGCGTACGTGGTCCAGATCGCACCCGTCACGCTGGCGCGCGTGGCCGCCTGCGTGATGGCCACCGCGTACGGCGACACCGACGGCTGCGTGACGAGGGACGCCGTGACGAACGACAGCTCGCTGTCCGAGGCGTCGCCGGTGAGCGCGAAGAGCTGGCGGACGGCGGACGGCTGGTTGTTGAGCGCCGCGGTGAACGCGGCGGTGTCCAGCGCGAGGACCCCCGACTTGTCGTGCTGCAAGCCCAGCAACGATGCGGTGTTCGGCACGCCCGAGGGCAGCCCGACCACGCTCGCGAGGATCCCGTTGGTGAGCGAGCTGCTCATGGCGCGCACGGTCGGGTCGTTGGCGAGCGGGCCGCCGATGGCCGAGTTGGTGGTGACCCACGCCCGGAGGGCGTTATACGCCGTGGTCACCGCCTTGACCTTGTCGATGATGCCGGCCGCGTCGCGCGCGACCGTGAGCGTGACGGGCGAGCCGGCGTTGATCGTGCGCAGGTCGAGCGTCACGCCGCCCACGGCATTGCTGACGCTGTTGGTCCGCGCCGCCGTGACCCGCCCGTCGACCCGCACGGCGGCATCCTGCCCGGTCGCGAGCACCACGGATCGTCCGACCGTGCCGTTGGCGGTGCCGAAGGCGCCGAGCGTGGTCGTGCCGCCGCCGGCACGGGCGACGGTCACCGACAGCGCAAGCTGCGAGTCACCCGGCGCCGAGTCGGTGAGGGTGATCCGGCCGGTCCCATCGATCGCCGCACTGGCCGGCCGCGCGCCGGCCCCGAAGCCGGTGGTCGCGTTGTTGAGGCTGTTCAGGACGTCCTGCATCGTGGACCCGGCGCTGATGGTCAGGGTCCGCGTCACCGCAGTGCCATCGCCGCGCGTGCCTTGCAGCGTGACCACGTCGCCGACCCCAAGCGAGAAGCTGCCGCCGGCCGTGCCGAGCGCCGTGAGCAGGGAGCCACCCGTGGCCGCGCCGCCGCCGCTCGTGAAGGCGCTCGCGCTCGCGACCACCTGGGCGACCCCGCCGCGCCCCGCCGTCGTGAACCCCAGCAGCGACATGGTGCGCGCGCTGGCGGCCAGATCCACCGTGGCGTCGCTCTCCACCGGCACGGTGGTGACCAGGCGCGCCTGCGTCCGGCCGTTGGCGGTTTCGGACACGATGCGCGCCGCGGTGGTGCTGCCGAGGGCACTGTTGATGCGCGCCGCGATGGTGGTCAGCGAGTCGACCGAGAGGTCCACCGAGATGACCGTGCCACCCACCCTCAGGGTGGACGGCGTGGGCAGGCTCACGCCGAGCAGGGTGGCCATGGCCGCGGTGCCACTCGAGACGCGGAAGCTCTGCATCTCGCCGGTGGCGAGCACGTTGCCGGTGGTCGTGCCGTCGTCGAGTCCGAGCGCGGCAAGGGCGCCCACGGTCCCGTCGGAGAGCTCGATGCCGCTGGCGCCGGTGTCGGAGGCCGACAGCACGAGCCGGGCGCCGGCCGTGCCGCCCTGGATCGTGGCCGCGACGCCGCTCGCGGTCGTGCCGCTGTTGGCCCCGTTGATCTTGTCGCGTACGGCGACGAGGCTGTCGGTTGCCAGCAGGTTCACGGCGCGCCCATTGACCAGGATCGTGCCGGTCACCCCGAGCGCCACCGACGAATCGGCGACGAACGCGCCCCCGACCTTGTCGGTGCGCGCCAACTGCAACACCTCGACGTCGTACCGGCCGGGCACCGCCGACGCCGACCCGGTGGCGCCCAGCACCAACGCCGATGCCGTGGGCACGGAGGCGGTCGTGGCCACGAAGGCGTCGGCGTCACGCACGACCGATGCCGCATCGCGCAGCGACGCGGCCAGTCCCTGGAACTGTTGCCACGCGGTGACGGCCTTGGTGGCCGCCGTCTGGCGCCTGGTGATCGGCCCCACGCGGCGAGCCTGCTCCGCCGCCATGATCTGGTCGACGAGGTCGCGCCACTGGATGCCGCTGGCGACGCCGCTGATCGTGCCGAGGGGTGTGGTCATCAGGACTCCGAAGTGCAGGAACGCCGTGGCGTCCGGTGGTGCGGGAACGCCCCCGGGCCGAAGTCGGCCCGAGGGTCAGTTCCCACCGAAGCGGCTTGCGCCGCCGTCGTGCTCAGCCGCGGAGAAGCTGCAGGATGCCCTGCCCCGACTGGTTCGCCTGCGCCAGCATCGCCGTGCCGGCCTGGGCGAGGATCTGGTTCTTGCTGAACTTCACCATCTCGTCCGCCATGTCGAGATCGCGGATCGTGCTCTCGGCGGCCGAGTAGTTCTCGATGATCGACTTGAGGTTGTCGATGGCGTTGCCGACGCGGCTCTGGCCGGCGCCGATGACGCCGAGGGTCGTGTTGACGTTGCCGATCGCCACGTCGAGGGCCGCCAGCGCGGTCTGCGCGTTGGCCAGCGGGTCGACGGCCGAGGCGTTGATCGTCAGCGCCGTGGTGCCGATGCTGAGCGACGCGCCCGCGATCGTGATGCTGTCGTTGCCCGCGTAGGCGCCGGAGGCACCCACGAGGAAGGTGCCCGAGCCGGCCGACACGACGACGGTCGTGGCGTTGAGCGAGCCGGCGGTGACGGCGGCGTTGGTGTTCACCGTGACGCCGAGGTTGGTGAAGTTGAGCGCCTGGTTCACGCCGGCGGTCAACGTCAGCGTCTGCGACGTGCCCGTGGCGTTGGCCAGCGTGACGTTACCGCCCGAGGCGGTCAGGGTGTACGTGCCAGCCGCGGCGCCGTTCAGCGTCGAGCTGTAGTAGCCGACGGCGGCGAGCGCCGTGCCACCGCTGACGGTCGCGCCGAACGCGCCGTTGAGCAGGGTGTTGCCCTGGAACTTGGTCGTGGCCACGGTGCGGTCGATTTCGGCCTTGAGGGCCTGGAACTCCGCGTTGATGCGGGTGCGGCCGGCGGCGTCGACGCTGTCCGAGGCGGCCTGCGCGGCGAGTTCCTTGAGGCGGTCGAGCGTCTTCGCGACGGACTGCGTGGCGCCGTCCGCGATCTGGTACACGGAGTTCGCCTGCTCGGCATTGCGCGAGGCCTGCGTGTACGCGCGGATGTCGGAGCGCAGGATGTTCGCGATGCCGAGCCCGGCCGCGTCGTCGACGGCGCGGTTGATGCGGAAGCCGCTGGACAACTTCTCGGTGGACTTCTGCACCATGCTCTGCACGTTGCCGAGGTTGCGGGCGGCCGTCATCGCACCGACGTTCGTGTTGATCTTCATTGCCATCTCCGTTGGCGGGCGTTTCCGGGGCGTCCCTGCCCCATTGTGGAAAGCGCCCGAATGGCGCGTTCCTCATCCACCAGTATCGGAGCACCCTTCGCCGACTTGAGCGGGATCGGGTTTCGAGGTCCACGCATCGGCCACGGCGGTGCCGCGCGCGAGCGCGCCGAGCGCCCGGCACAGTGACGACACGACGCTCGCCCAGTCGCCGGGACTCGACTGCCGCACGAGGCGCGTGCGCGGGTACCACGGCGTGTCGGTGCGGTCACGCATCCAGCGCCAGTCGGCGAGTGCCGACAACGCCAGCCAGGTCGGCGTGCCGAGCGCGCCCGCCAGATGGGCGAGCCCCGAGTCGACGGAGATGAGCACGTCGAGCTGGCCGATGGCCGCCGCGGCGTTGGCGAGGTCACCCCCGACCGAGAGGATGCGTGGGTCATCCGCCACCTGCTGTGCGGCCCCTCCGCCCTGCAGCGAGACGAAGGAGATCCCCGGCACGTCGAGCACGGGCGCCAGCGCGGCGAACGGGATCGAGCGCTGGCGGTCCCGCTGGTAGTGCGGGTTCCCCTGCCAGGCGAGCCCGACGCGCGGGCCACGCAGGGCCCACACGGCGGCGGCGACGGCGCGGTCGGGCGCCTTCATATAGAAGGGGT
>JANLSF010000590.1:0-2710 GCA_031362285.1 Gemmatimonadota bacterium
GCGCAGCTGCTCGAGGACTACTGTCTGCGCCTGTCCCGCTTCGCGCTGCGCCAGCAGTTCGCCCACGCACAGCACCGGCGTCAGTCCCGCGCGCACCGCGGCCGCACACTTCCGTGCCTGCATCGCGTCGGTCTCGCCGAACACGTGCCGCCGCTCCGAGTGACCGACCAGCACGAGCCGGGCGCCGGCATCGCGCGCGATGGCCGCCGACGTCTCGCCGGTGAACGCCCCCTTCTCCTCGCCGTGGATGTTCTGCACGCCGAGCAGGATGTCGGGGCGATCGCGGCAGGCCTCCGCCACGGCGCTGAAGGCCAGCGCACTCGGAAAGAAGATCACCGTGCGGTCCGCTCGTCGCGGCGCCTGCGCGAGGTACGCGTGCATGAAGGCGCGCGCCTCGGTGGGACCGTGGTTCATCTTCCAGTTCGCGGCAAGGACGGGTCGCTGCATGTTTGGCCGGGCCTTCAAGTGGGGCGTTCGTCGAGAATGGCGACGCCGGGAAGCACCTTGCCCTCGAGGAACTCGAGCGAGGCCCCGCCGCCGGTGGACACATGGCTCATCGCGTGCTCGAGCCCGGCCTGCGCCACGGCGGCGGCCGAGTCGCCGCCCCCGATGATCGTGGTGACGCCCTTGGGCGTGGCGGCCGCCATGGCATGCGCCACCGCGTTGGTGCCCGCGTCGAGCGGCGGCTTCTCGAACACCCCCATGGGGCCGTTCCAGATCACCGTCTTGGCCGAGGCAATCGCGCGGGCGTAGCTCGCGCCCGTGTCGGGGCCGATGTCGAGCATCGCCTCGCCGACGGGGATCTGGTCGCGCTTCACCGCGTGCGCCTGTGCGGCCCGGTCGATCGAGGGCGCCACGGTGGCATCATGCGGCAGGATCAGGATCGAGCCGGCCTTCTCGATGAGCGCCTTCGCCATCTCGATGCGATCGGGCTCAACCAGCGACGTGCCGGTCTCGAGGCCCATGGCGCGGTAGAACGTGCACGCCATCGCGCCGCCGACCAGCAGCGCATCCACCTTGGGGAGCAGCGCCTCGATGACGTCGATCTTCCCCGAGATCTTCGAGCCGCCGAGGATGGCGACGAACGGCCGCTTCGGGTTCTCCAGCGCGCCGCCGAGGTAGTCGAGTTCCTTCTGCATCAGCAGCCCGGCCACGGCCGGCTTGAGGCGGCGCGCGACGCCCTCGGTGGACGCGTGCGCACGGTGCGCCGTGCCGAAGGCGTCGTTCACGAACAGGTCGCCCAGCCGCGCCATCTCGGCCGCGAGCGCGGCGTCGTTCTTCTCCTCGCCCGCGAGGAAGCGCGTGTTCTCGAGCAGCAGCGCGCTGCCGGTCGCGAGGGCCATCGTGGCGGCCACCGCCGCGTCGCCGATGGTCGTGCCGAGGAACTGCACCGGGAACGGTGCCAGTTCGGCGAGGCGCCGGGCCACCGGCGCCAGCGAGTACTTCGCCTCGGGCGCCCCCTTGGGGCGGCCCAGGTGCGACAGGAGGACGACCTTGGCGCCCGCCTTCACGAGACGCTCGAGGGTCGGCAGCGCGGCGGTGATGCGCGTGTCGTCGGTGACGCGGTCACCGTCGAGGGGCACGTTGAAGTCCACGCGCACGAGGACGCGCCGGCCGGCGACTTGTGCGGGCGCGAGATCGGCAATGGTGAGCTTGGGCATCGGTCCGGTCAGGCTCGGGAGGCGCGGACCATCGCCCAGACGACGATGGCGAGGCCCGCGACAATGAAGGAAATTCCCGCGCCCGTGAGTTCGTCGGGACGCCGGGCACTGCGCAGCGCGACGGCCCACTCGGACGTGGCGGGCACCCCCTCCTTCTCCATCTCGCGCGAGAGGCGTGCGGCGCGCACGAGGCTGCCGGTTCCGGCCAGGACGACGGCGGCGCCCAGCCCGAGGGCTGCGCGGCCGCCAACGTCCTGCGGCAGTTTCACAGGCTCTTGGCCAGGTACCGGAGGAGGTCGACGCAGCGCGAGGCGTAGCCCCACTCGTTGTCGTACCACCCCGACACCTTCACCATCGTCCCGTCGATGACGTTCGTGTTCTTGGCATCGAGAATGCACGAATGCGGATTGCCGATGTAGTCGACGCTCACGAGCTCCTCTTCGGTGTAGGCGAGGATCCCCTTGAGCGGGCCGCTGGCAGCGGCCGCCTTGAAGGCCGCGTTGACCTCGGCGATCGTGGTCCCCTTCTCCACCTCGACGGCGAGCTCGGTGAGCGACACGTCCGGGGTCGGCACGCGAATCGCGATGCCGTCGATCTTGCCCTTCACTTCCGGGATGACGAGCGCGGTGGCCTTCGCGGCGCCGGTGGTCGTCGGGATGATGCTGACCGCGGCCGCACGGGCGCGCCGCAGGTCCTTGTGCGGCAGGTCGAGGATCGACTGGTCGTTGGTGTAGCTGTGGATCGTGACCATCGTCCCGTGCCGGAAGCCGAACTGGTCGCGGATCACCTTCACCATCGGCACGAGGCAGTTGGTGGTGCAGCTCGCATTGGAGATGATGTGGTGCTTCGCGGCATCGTACTTGTCGTGATTGACCCCCATCACGATGGTGATGTCCTCGTTCTTGCCGGGCGCGGAGATGATGACCTTCTTCGCCCCCGCGGCCAGGTGGCCCTTGCATTTCTCGGCGTCGGTGAAGAGGCCGGTGCATTCGATGACCAGTTGAACACCCATCGCCTTCCACGGCAGGTCGGCGGGAGATTTTGCGCTG
>JANLSF010000595.1:0-7814 GCA_031362285.1 Gemmatimonadota bacterium
CTGCGGCTTCTGTCGCCGGGGCGGCGCGTGGGTGTCACGATGGGACCGCGAGGGGCGCATCGAGCAGCTGCCGCTGCAGGACCCCTCGGTGCCGGCGCGCTTCCCGCAGCTGAGCCGCGACGCGCTTGAGGAGGCGCTCCACGTGGTCGATACCCATGGACGGAGCTGGCGCGGCGCGGCGGCGTGCGGCCAGGTGGTGCGCGTGCTGCCCGGCGGTGCCCTCGTGGCCTGGCTGTTCCGCCTGCCGGGCGCCGAGTGGGCGTACGCGCAGGTGGCGCGTCGGCGCTCGCGCAGCTGCACCGTGCCCACGCGTGGGCACGCCTCTCCATGGTGACGCGACGCACCCGTCCCTCGTCGTAGAGGGTTACGGGGTCTTCCCGGAGGAAGCGTGAGACGACGGTGGTGGATGGCGACAGCCCTGCTGCTGTCGGCCTGCGGAACGAAGAACATCGGCGACACCGTCACGATCGGGGTCGCGGCGCCGTTCGGCACTGGCTACGGCACGCAGGTGAAGCGCGCGGTGGAGTTGGCCGTCGACGAGTTGAACAAGGGCGGCGGGATTGCCGGCAAGAGGGTCGAGCTCCTCTTCAGGGACGACTCGGCCTCCGGCACGCTCGGGCTTGCCGTGGCGCAGGCGTTCGTGGCCAACCCCGCCGTGGTGGCGGTCATCGGGCACGCCAATTCGGTGGTGTCGGTGGCGACAGCGCGTGTCTACGACGGCCGGCTGGTCGCGCTGTCCCCCAGCTCGTCGTCCCCCGACCTCACGGGCATCTCGCCGTGGGTCTTCCGCACGATCAACAGCGACTCGCTGAACGGCGTGGAGTTGGCCCGGGTGGCGATGGCCCGCGGGCACAAGCGCGTCGCGCTCATCTACGAGAACGACGCCTTCGGGCGCGGCCTCGTGGCCGTCTTCAAGCGCGCCTTCAAGGGCACGGTCGTCGCGATCGACCCGATCAGCCCGGCCACCCGTGACTTCGAGCCGCTGGTGACCTACTACCGGACGAAGGCGAAGCCGGACGTCGTGTTCTCGGTGGGCACGGAGGGTTCGGGCATCGCCTTCGTGAAGGAAGCGCGCCGACAGAACCTGCCGGCCGAGCTGATCGGTGCCGACGGATGGAGCGGGATCGTGGCGGCGGGGAGCGCCGTGGACGGCGCGTTGGTGGGTGCCCCGTTCTCCGCCGACTCGCCACGAGAGCGGGCCAAGGCGTTCGTGGCCGCGTTCCAGGCCCGATACAACACCCCCCCGGATGGCTTCGCGGCCTGCGCGTACGACGCGGTGCTGCTCCTGGCCCAGGCCGTCCGGGAGGGCGGCAACGACCGCAAGGTGGTGCGCGACTGGCTGGGCGCCATGCGCACGCCGATCGACGGTGCCACGGGGCGGTTCCTCCTCGGCGCCAACGGCGACCCGCAGGGCAAGGGCCTGGTCATGCTGCGCGTGCGGAACGGCGTCCTGGTCAACGAGTCGGGCTCGTGAGCGGCTTCGACCTGAACTCGCTGCGCCGTCGCCTGCTGGCCGCGTTCGCCGGTGTCATCACGCTCCTCGCCGTCGCGGGCGTGGTCGCCCGGTTGAGCATGACCGCGATGGAGCGCCTGATCCGCACCACGCTCTCGGAAGCACAGGATGAGGCACAACTCTCCACGCAGCTCTCGGCGAGCGTCGCCCAGATGTTGAGTGCCGCGACGCACTACGTGACCATCCGCGACTCCGCCTCGCTCGACGGCTTCCGCACCACCGGACTGCAGGCGCACGA
Organism: Gemmatimonadota bacterium; assembly: GCA_031362285.1. GTDB lineage: Bacteria > Gemmatimonadota > Gemmatimonadetes > Gemmatimonadales > Gemmatimonadaceae > JACPPC01. Next base: position 1,752 of record JANLSF010000595.1, read on the forward strand.
GACCCGCCGGGCGCTGCAGGCCAAGGTCTCGACCGGCAGTTCCGAACTCGCCCTCATGGCCGACATCGACGTCTCGCTCTCGGCCATCGAGGTGAGCTTCGCGGGGGCGCACCGGCTCACCGACCTCGACCGGCGCGACGCCGCCCTGCTGGCGGCCGACAAGGCGCAGCCGCAGGTGACCAAGCTCCTTGGCGACGTGCAGCGGCTCGGGCTGGTGAAGGCGCAGAAGGTGCAACAGGCGGCGGAGACGCTGGGCGCGGAGACGAACCGACGGTCGGCCATCCTGCTCCTCACGATCCTCGCTGCCATCGCGCTCTCGGTGGTGATGGTGGTGAGCACCCTGCGCTGGATCGCCCGCCCGCTGGCCCAGCTCGTGGCCCATGCCCGCGAACTGTCGATGGGCAACCTCGCGGTGCGCACGGCCACGACCGACATGCCGCTCGAGTTCGAGGCGCTCGCCGGGGCCATGAACGTGACGGCCGAATCGCTGGAGAAGATCGCCGCCGTGGCCACGCGCACGGCCGACGACGTGTCGACCTCCGCCCACGAACTGGCCTCGGTGTCGGAGCAGATCGCCCTCTCGGCCGGCCAGATGGCGTCGGCGATGACCGAGGTGACCTCCGGCGCCGAGGGACAGGTGCGCGAGATCCGCGCCGCCGACGAAGCGCTGCAGACGATGCGGTCCCGCGCCCAGGGCGTGCTCTCGGGCGCCGAGGAAGTGAACACCCTGGCCGGGTCGATCGAAGCCATGTCGGGGGAGAAGAAGCTCGAACTCGAGCGGTCGCTGGCCATGCTCAAGGACGTGCGCGACACGGTCATGAAGGCCTCGGCCGAGGCGCAGTCGCTCACGGAAACGGCCGACGACATCGGCAAGTTCGCGGTGACGGTGGGCCGGATCGCCGAGCAGACCAACCTGCTCGCGCTCAACGCCGCCATCGAGGCGGCCCGGGCCGGGCACGCGGGACGCGGCTTCGCCGTGGTGGCCGACGAGGTGCGCAAGCTCGCCGAGCAGGCCCAGACCGCGTCGGACGACGTCGTGGCGCTCACGCGCCAGGTGATGCAGCGCGTGGCCGCGACGTCGAAGACCATGGAGGCGGGCGCCGCCCGCGTGCGCGACGTGGAGAAGGTCGCGCGCGATGTCGATGCGGCCCTCGCCACGATCATGCAGGCGGCCGAGCGCACGCGCCACGCCGCCTCGATCGTGACCTTTGCCGCGATCGAGAACGTGCAGGCCGTCGAGGGAACGGCGGGCAGCCTCGGAGCCGTGTCCCGCGCCGCCGAGTCGCATGCGGCGGCGGCCGAGCAGGTGAGCGCGAGCACCGAGCAGCAGAGCGCGGCGTGCGAGGAGATGACCTCGTCCAGTGCGCACCTGCTCGAGGGCGCCACGCGCCTGCGCGACCTCGTGGGAGGACTCCGCGCCGGCCGTGCCTGACCGCGCGACCCTGGGCACGCACGAAGGGGCGCCATCGGAAGTCTGGTGGCGCCCCTTCGTGCACGCGGACCGGCGGGCCGCTATTGGCGGCAGACGCCCTTGGGATCGGGCTTCGGCTTGTCCACCACCACCGCCTTGTCACGATCGGCCAGGGTGCGCGCGACGTCGGCGATCAGCTTGGTGATCTCGGCGTAGTGCGGATAGTCGATGTACTGGGGCTCGTCGGTCACCTGGTGATAGTCGCCGTGCAGCCCGGAGGTGAAGAAGGTCACCGGCACCGCGTGGCGCGCCCAGTTGTAGTGATCGGAGCGGCAGTAGATGTTCTCCGGGTGGCCGTCGGCGTCGAAGGTGTAGTCGAGCGCGAACGGCGGCGTGCGGCGCTTGTTCACCTCCTCGACGAGGTCGCCCATCTCGGTGGACAGGCGACGCGACCCGACGAGCTGCACGAAGGTGTCCCCCCCGAGCTTCATGTCGTCGGCCTTGCCGCGGCCGATCATGTCGATGTTGAGGGCCGCGACCACGGAGTCGCGCGTGACCGTCGGGTAGTCGGTGTAGTAGCGCGAGCCGAGGAGGCCGATCTCCTCGCCGGTGTACCAGAGGAAGAGCATCGAGCGGCGCGGGCGCTGGCGCGTCCGCGCGAACTGTTCGGCGATCTCGAGCACGGCCATCGAGCCCGACCCGTCGTCGTCGGCGCCGTTCCGGATCGAGTCGCGCCGGCCACTGCCGTGCAGCCCGGCCACGACCGCCTTCACGAGGGAGTCGCGGACCGGACCCGCCGGACGCGTGCCGTTGTCGAGGTCGTACTTGTTGATCGCCCAGTTCACCGCCTTGAGCGAGTCGTGGTCCACCGCCGCGTTGGCCAGGCCGGTGTGGTCGTTGTGCCCGCCGACCACGATGTACTGTCCGCGAAGCTTCGCATCGCGGCCTTCGAGGATGGCGACGACGTTGCGCGAGGGGGCCGGTTCCTCACGGACCGCCAGCGTGCCGCTCACGAAGCGGCCCGTCGGGCCGACCTTGGCGGCATCCACGGTCGCACCCAGCAAGTCGGCCGCCGCGGCCGGAGTCAGTTGCACGACGGCCGCGGTCACGGCGCCCCCGACCGCCGGCAGCGTGACCCGCGATTGGCGCAGCGCGTTCACGAGACCGGGCGGGAACGCGGGCACGGGGAGGATCACGCCGATGGCGTCGGCCTGGCTGTAGACGGCCAGGGCGGCGGCCTGCGCGCGCGGGCCGCCGGGCAGTCCGCCCGCGGGGAGCGCGACGACCACGAATGTGCCCGGCAGCTGCTCCGCCGGGACCTTCACCGACGTGTCACCCAGCGTGCCGGCAAAGATCACCGCCGCATCGGCCACGGACCGCGTCGCACCACCCACCTGAAAGACGAAGTCGGTGCCGAGCACAAGCCGCTTCCGCGCCACGACCAGTTCCGAGCGATCGGCGTCCACGCCGCGCCGCACGAGCGGCACGGTCTGGAAGTAGGTGCCGTTCTCGCCCGCCGGCGCGAGGCCGAGCCTCTTGAGCTCGCCGGCGATGTAGTCGGTGCCCTTGTCGTTGCCGGCGGAGCCCGCCGCGCGGCCCTGCATCGAGTCGTCGGCAAAGATGTAGAGGCGGGTCATCAGGTCGGCGGCGGTGATGTCGGCCGACGTGGACTTCGGCGCGTGCTTGAGCGGGAGCGCCGCGCCGGCCTGGGCGGCGAGCGCAAGGGGCCACGCGGCGCCCAACAGGGCGGCACGGACGACTTTTCGGAACACGAGGACTCCAGACGAGGGCGTGAGGCGAAGGCAGGGCGTCGGCCGTCGCAGCCGTGAAAGCTGGGGCACGAGGGTATTTTGGGCCATGGCCCCCAAGGCGGTGATTCTCCTGTCCGGCGGACTCGACTCCACGACGCTGCTCGCGCTGGCTCGGCGCGAGGGGTTTGCGGCGTACGCCCTGTCGTTCCGGTATGGGCAGCGCCACGCCGCCGAGCTCGACGCGGCCGCGCGCGTGGCCGCGACGCTGGGCGCCACGGAGCACCGCGTCGCGACCATCGACCTGGGCGCCTTCGGCGGCTCGGCGCTCACCGATGCGTCGATCGCCGTGCCCAAGGATCGCGACCTCAACGTCGTGAGCGCCGACATTCCGGTGACCTACGTGCCGGCGCGGAACACCGTGTTCCTCGCCTTGGCACTGGCGTGGGCCGAGGTGCTGGACGCGCGCGACCTGTTCATCGGGGTGAACGCCCTCGACTACTCGGGCTATCCCGATTGCCGGCCGGCGTTCATCGAGAGCTTCGAGCGGACCGCGCGGCTGGCCACGCGGATGGGCACCGACGGGGGCGCGCCGGTGCGGCTCCACGCGCCGCTGATCGCCATGACGAAGGCGGAGATCGTGACGCTCGGCCTCTCACTCGGCGTGGACTACGGCGTCACCGTGAGCTGCTATGAGGCGACCGACGACGGACGCGCGTGTGGCCGGTGCGACGCCTGCCAGTTGCGCCGGACGGGCTTCCACGATGCCGGCGTGCGCGATCCGACCCGGTACGCGAGCGCATGACCTACACGGTGAAGGAGATCTTCTACACGCTGCAGGGCGAGGGCGCGCAAGCCGGGCGGCCGGCCGTGTTCTGCCGGTTCAGCGGATGCAACCTGTGGACGGGGCGCGAGGCCGACCGCGCGAGCGCCGTCTGCACCTTCTGCGACACCGATTTCGTGGGCGTCGGCCCGGACGGCGGGCGGTTCGCCTCGGCCGCGGCACTGGCCACCGCGGTGGCCGCGCACTGGCCGGCCCCGTCGCGGGGCGCCGTGCCGTTGGTGGTCTGCACGGGAGGCGAGCCACTCCTGCAGCTCGACGCGGACGCGGTGGCCGCCTTCCACACCGCCGGGTTCGAGGTCGCCGTGGAGACGAACGGCACGCAGCTCCCGCCCGCGGGGATCGACTGGCTGTGCGTGAGTCCCAAGGCAGCGGCCGCGCTCGCGGTGACCGGTGGCGACGAGCTCAAGCTGGTGTTTCCGCAGGTGGGGGTGGATCCGGGGCAGTTCACGCATCTCGCCTTCGGCCGCTGGTCGCTGCAACCGCTGGAGGATGGCGAGCACACGGCCGCGCACGTCGCCGCGACGGTGGCGTACTGCCTGGCGCATCCGCGGTGGCGGCTGAGCCTGCAGACGCACAAGGGGCTGGGGCTGCGGTAGCGCTGGCGCGACGACCCGGCCTAGCGGAGCCGCTCCGCCACCCGCGCCGCCGCGAGCGGGGCATCCCACCGGATGTTCGAGAGTCCCCCGGAACTGTCGTAGTTGTGCCCCACGTAGAAGAGCGCGTCCTGATCCGCGCTCACGACGCGATCCCGGCGCATGCCGAAGCCGCGCTCGTCGAGCCGCACGAGCGCCCCCAGCGGCTGCACCGCCGAGCGAAAGCCGGTCGCGAGGATGATCGTGTCGAACCCCTCCTCCCGACCGTCGGTGAACCGGGCTCCGTCGGCCGTGAGGCGCTCGATCCCCGGGCGCACGGCAATGCGGCCGGCGCGGATTTCGTCCACGAGGTTGAAGCCGATCAGCGGAATGGTGTCGAGCACGGCGTGCGCGGGACGCGGCAGCACCGGCGGTCCCCGCTTCGCCTCGCCGAGGCGGCGGACGAGGTCGGACACGACCTCCTGGGCGCCGCGGGGCAGCTTCCGCACGAGGTAGGCCAGGTACTGGATGGGAATGCCGCCCAGGTCGCGGGGCACCACGTGCGCGCCGCTCCGCACGGCGACCGTCGTGTGGGCGCCGGCGCGCGAGAGTTCGGCGCCGATCTCGCCGCCGGAGTTGCCGATGCCCACCACGAGCACGCGCTTCCCCACGAAGGGGGCCGGCCGCCGGTAGGCGATGGAGTGGAAGAGCTCGCCGCGATAGCCCTCCCGGCCTTCCAGCTCCGGCAGGCGCGGGTTCGAGACGATGCCGGTGGCCAGCACCACGGTCCGCGCCGAGAGCAGCCCCCGCGACGTCTCCGCCACCCACGTCCCGTCGTGCCGGTGCAGGCTCGTGACATCCACGCCCGCGTCCACCGGCAGCGCGAAGTGCGCGGCGTAGTCGTCGAGATAGTGCACGAAGGTGGCGCGCGGCACGAAGAGCGGGGTCCCACGGGCGAAGGCGCGGCCGGGGAGGTGCGACATGTGTCGCCCCGTGTGCAGTGTCAGCGAGTCATAGAGGTTCGCCCACACCCAGCCGGGCTGCGCACCGCGCTCGAGCACGCGGTGGGTCACGCCGCGCCGCTGGAGTTCGCGGGAGGCGGCGAGGCCCGCCGGCCCAGCCCCGATGACGAGGGCGCCGAGCGGACGCGCGCCCACGCCGCTCATCGACGGTTCGCGCTGGGGTAGCCGAGCGCCCCGTTGATCCAGCGGACGAGCGGGATGAGGGCGGCGAAGCGCTCCATCACGGCCTCCACGACGTGGGCGCTGGTCACGTCGCGCTGGGTCATCGGGACCGATGCCGTGAACGACTGGAACCGGAGCCACCGCCAGGCCGGGTGCCCCTCGGCATAGCCGCGTGGCAGGCGCACCAGCATGTGCTCCTCCGAGAGGGCCCCGAACCACTTCTTGAATGCCGTGGTTCCCAGCGTGCGCTCGAAGCCCCGCTGGTCGGCCACGATCCGGTCTCGAATGCGGTTGAGCTGCTCGC
>JANLSF010000846.1:0-2171 GCA_031362285.1 Gemmatimonadota bacterium
CATCGACATGGGGCCCGAGGCGGGGGCGGAGGGGGGGCAGGTGGTGGCGATGGGGCGGCCGGAGGACGTGGTGCAGGTGGCGGCGAGCCACACGGGCCGTTACCTGGGGCCCCTGCTGGCGGCGAGGTAGCGGCCGCCGCACACGAAGAGCACCGCGTGCACCGCGCGCGCGATCGCCACGTGCGCGCCGAGGGCCCCGACGACCGCGCGCACGCACGAGCGCGCGGCGACGCCCCGCCAGCCCCTGCGCGCCGGCGGCGCGCCGACATCGTTCCACCCGGCCTCGCCCGCTGCACGCCAGGCGCGCACGACTCCCGCGACCATCGCCACGTTGCCCGGCGGGTCGCATAGCAGCCAGCCGTCGCCGTGCGCCACGAACCAGCGGCGCGCCGCATCGACGTGCACCACGCGGTGGGCCGAGAGGCCGCCGCCGGCGATGAACGCCACCACGTCGCCGGCCCTCCAGTCGTCGGTCGCCTCGATGCGGATCTCCACGCCGTCCGGGAGCGTCGGCCGCATCGAGGCGCCCCGCACGGTGGACACCAGCGGTGCGTCGCGTCGGACCACCAACCCCGCGAGCGCGCGCAGGCGCGCCTCGTCGCTTCGCACGAGCGGAATCCGCTAGAAGGCGATGATCCGCTCGGGCGGCGTCAGCGCGCGCCCGAGCGTGGCTCGCACTTCCGGGCGCTTGAACGCCCAGATGAAGCCGTCGAGGTAGAAATGCACGAGGGTCAGGGCGTTCCACACGGCGATATAGGCCATCGGCGCGCCGACGGCGCGCGCGAGCCGTTCGGCCACCAGGAAGACGAGCCCCGCGCTCACGAGCGTGGCGGCGAGCAGCCACGGACGGCTGCTGACCATGCCCAGCCAGCGCTGGTGGGGCGACCCGGGCTGGCCCGCGTACTTCCGCCGATGCAGCAGCCAGACGATCGAGATGTACTGGATGAAGTGCCCCAGCAGCATCGCGAACGTCGCCAGGTTCGAGTCCTGCACCCACAGATACGGATGAAAGAGTGCGAGGCTGGCGAGCAGGAAGCCGCCCTCGGCGGCCGAGATGGGGTGCGGGCGCCGCGCGATGCGCCAGAGGAGCATCGCCACGGCCACGAGGGCCGGCGGCAGCGCCACCGCACGCACCAGCGCGAGCGCCGAAGGACCGAGGAGGTCCACGAGCGGTCCGTAGAGCGGCATGAACCGGTCCACGTTCCAGAGGGCCATCGCCGCCCCCGTGCTGAGCAGCGCCAGGTGGGCGAGTCGCCGCTCCTCCTGCGGCCCGCCGTTCAGTCGTCGGTAGATCGAGAGGATCCCCGCGCTCTGGAGCGACACGTGCCACACGTTCCACAGGTACATCAGCACCAGCACCGGGCCGTCCACGTGCGAGGCGCGCAGCAGCACGACCATCGCGAAGATCACCACCGGCCCGGCGAAGAACACCGCGCGGCGCGAGCGGTAGTACGCGAGGGTATCGTCACCGAGGAAGAAGGTGAACGACGACAGGTAGTGGGGGATGCCCACGAAGTAGGTCAAGGCGATCGTCGCGGCCGCGCCGCCACGTCCGAGGCCCGCCGCGGCGATCGCCAGGAAGCCAGCCAGCGGGGCGAGGATGAACGCGGCAAGGTCGAACCGCGCAGACTCGATCCAACCGCGCGCGACCGGATCGGCCGCCGGCGCGGTGCCCGTCATCCGGCGGTGGCGGAGGTCACGCCGCGGCGTTCGTCGGAGAGGCGTACCGCCATCTCGATCTCGCCGTCGGTGAACCCCGCCTGCGCACGCGCATCGGTTGCGACGCCGTACTTCACCTGCTCCGTGCCGCCCCCCGCCCACGCCTGCTTGAAGGCGCGCGCGGCCAGCGTGAGGGCCCGCGTCATGTCGAGCACCGAGCGGGGCCGGCGCGTGATCTCGCGATGGATGTACTCGTTTGCGAACTTGATGTGCAGCACCTCGTCGGCCTGCTGCGCCTCGTACTGCGCCACGAGATCGTCGTCGCCACGCGCGCGCGCCTCCTCGATGCCGTGCGTGACGGCATCGAGGCCGTCGGCCTCGAAGGTCCGGTTCTGCACCGCCAGCCGACCGATGAGCGTGGTGACCTGGCTCAGCACCCGGTACTGGAAGCCCAGCACGGGATACATCCCAGGGTGGCCGCCGCGCCGTTCCACCGCGCCACGATACGCCAC
>JANLSF010000674.1:0-5244 GCA_031362285.1 Gemmatimonadota bacterium
AGCCCCTTCTCCTCGGCGGTGTGCCACACGAAGAGCCACGAGCGCCTGGTGCGCGGGCCCTGGCTCGCCGCGCGCGCGATCGCCAGCGCCGAGATGCTGCCCGAGCCGTCGTCGTCGGCGCCGTTGGCGATCGAGTCCGGCGATTCGCCCGACCGGATGCCGTCGTGATCCAGGTGCGCACCCACCGCCACGTAGGTCCGCTCGAGCGCGGGATCCGTCCCCCGAACGATGCCGACGACGTTGTAGTCCGTCACGTGTCGGCGCGTGCTGACGACGCGCACCGTGAGCCGCGTGCCGGTGGCGAACTGGGCAGCCGGCCGGCTCGGCCAGCCCGCGGGGATGAGCGCGGCGCCGGCCTTGGCCGAGGCAAACACGACCGTCGGCAGCGGGCGCTCGTCGTCCCGCGGAATCGGCGCCGTGTCGCGCGGCGTCACCGAGTGCAGCACCTGCGATGCGGCGGCGCCGTAGAGCTCCGCCGCCTTGCCGGCGAAGACCATCACGATCCCCGCGGGACCGAGCGCCATCACCCGTCCAAAGCGCGCGGTGATGCCGTTGACCCCCGCGTACATCGCCGCCTGCACCGAGTCGGCACCCGGGGGCGCGTCGATCACCATCACCACGATCTTGCCCTTCACGTCCAACCCGGCATAGTCGTCGCGTTCCAGCTTCTTGTTCGTGATGCCGAACTGCGCGAACACCAACTCCGCATCGGCAAAGCGACGGGCCGCCGCGCCGGGTCCGATCGAGCTGACCGGGGCCACCTCGGTGCCGACGACCAGGGGACGCGTCGTCCCTCCGGGCAACGTCATCACCACCGACGTCTGCGGGCTCAGGTCGGTGCGCGTCAGCGGCACGCGCTGGAAGAAACCGGAGTCCCCCGCCGGCTCGAGGCCGAGCAGCGTGAGCCGGTCCGCCAGGAACGCCGCGGCACGCACCACGTCCGGGGTGCCCGACTCGCGGCCACGCATCGAGTCGTCGGCAAAGGCCATGAGGTCGCGACGCAACTCGTCGGCGGTGGGCCCCGCGACGGCGGCCGGGCCCGGGGTCGCCACCGGTGCGGCGCACGCGGCGAGCACGAGCAACAGGACGGTCGCGGCCCTGGCGGATCTCCCCGGAAGCGGGCTGGAAACGGCGTGATGGGTCGTCATGGCGCGCATCGTAGGGCGTGGACCTGTGGTGGGCAATCGTCCGGGCCCGGTGACGAGGGTCACCCGACGCCCTAGCTTGACATGGTCTTCCGGAACGAACGGACGGCCGCTTGGGCGGCCGGACGAAACGGGAGTCCTGCCTCCTCCCCACACGCGCCCCGTGCTCTACCTCTGCATTCCCGCTCGCGACGAAGCCCAGACCGTCGGGGTGCTCCTCTGGAGCATCCGGAAGGTGTTTCGCGAGTACGGGCGTGATTTCTCCGTGGTCGTCTACGACGACGGATCCACCGACGCCACCCGCGAGGTCCTCGCGCCCTACGCCGAGGTCCTGCCGCTCACGATCATCGGCGACGCCAAGCCGCGCGGCTACGCCCACGCGGTCGACGCGCTGCTGCGCCACGTCGCCCGGACATCCCGGTACGCCCGCCGCGACGCCATGGTGCTCCTCGAGGGGGACCTCACCGACCAGCCCCTGCACATTCCCGAACTCGCCAAGCGGTTCGAGGGAGGGGCTGACGTGGTGCTCGCCGAACGCGAGGACGTGGCCAGCACGCCGCAAGCGGTCCGCCGCCTGCGTCGCGTGGCACCCTGGCTCCTCAAGCCCGTCGTGCAGTTCGCCGGGGTGCGCGATCCGTTCGCCACCATGCGGCTGATTCGCGTGTCGGTGCTGAAGGACATGGTGAAGGGGGCCGGGGAGCGTCCCTTGGTGGCGGGCGATGCCTGGGCCGCCAACCTCGAGCTGCTGGCCGCCACGCTCCCGCACACCCGGCGGATCGAGACGGTGACGGTCACCCCGCGCTATGACCTCCGCCCGCGGGGCACGCGGCGCGAGGCGTGGCGCGACGCGGTGCGACTCGGGAAGTGGGCGTGGGCGGCACGCGCGCAGCTGAGGCTGGCAGCGGGGCGCAGCCGCGCCCCGGTGGCGCCGTCGGCCTGAGCGCGGAGTCGTGGCGCGCGACGGCAACGGGGGGCCGGCCCACTCTGGGCCAGCCCCCCGCGATGCCTCCGGACTTCTGGCGTCGCGCTAGACGACCGTGGTCCCCGAGAACTTCTGCCGCAGCCGCTTGGCCGTCCCAGGACTCACGATCCGGATGACGAGGTACATGCCACCGCCGACCAGCGCGATCTTGATCGCGACCCCGAGCAGCACGAAGAAGAGCCCGAAGACGCCGGCCATGACGCCGAAGACGATCTTGAGCGCGAACAGCCCGAGGAGGGCGAACAGACCGATGGTGAAGATGGTGCGCAGCATTTTGATGCCCCTGTGTTTCGGTGACTGGTGTGCTTACGCAGGCACCCGGCCGCGAGTTTCAATCACGTGACGACCCCCGCGTCCCACGTCGCCATCCTCGGCGGTGGCCTCATCGGCCGATCCGCGGCGCTGGCCTGCCTCCAACGTGGCCTCGCCGTGACGGTGTTCGCCACCCGAGAGCCGGGCGAGTCCTCGCCCGCCGGGGCCGGTATGCTGGCACCGGCCATCGAGCACGATGGCAGCCCCGCCGAGGGGCTGGCGGTGGCCGGTCGCGACCTCTGGCCGGCGTACCTCGAGGCGCTCGCCTCGTTGAGTGACATCCCGGTTTCCCTGAACCGCGACGGCGTGCTCGCCGTGGCCGCCGATGCCGCCACGGCGGCCCGCAAGCGCGCTCACCTCGCCCCGACCGCACGGTGGCTCGAGGCCGACCAGGTCGCGGCCCTCGCACCCGGCGCCCACGCGCCCTTTGGCGCCGTCCACCATCCGTCGGACGGCGCGGTGGACAATGTGGCCCTCCTCTCCGCGCTCGACGACGCGCTGTCCCGGCAGCCGGGCCTCACACGCGCCGGCAGCGCCCGCTCGATCGAGCGCGAGGGTCGGCGGGTCGCGGTCCACGCGGCCGACGGCTCGCACGTGTTCGACCGGGCCGTGGTGGCCCTCGGCGCCTGGACGCCACGGTTGGCGGGCCTGCCCCGCGCGATCCCCGTCGAGCCCGTTCGGGGCGAGATGCTGGGCTACCCGGTCGCGGCCACGAGCGTCGTGTTGTACGGGGCGCACGCGTACGTGGTGCCCCGTCCCGGCGGCCGGGTGATCGTGGGGGCGACGATGGACCGGGTCGGGTTCGACGCCGGCACCACCGACGCTGCACGGGCGCAGCTGCACGCGGCCGTCGGCGACCTGCTCCCTGCGCTCCGGTCCGTGCAGCCCGATGCGCACTGGGCGGGGTTGCGTCCGGTGTCCCCTGACTTCCTGCCCATCCTCGGGGAGGAGCCCGCGTGGCCAACCGTGATGTACGCCACGGGCCACTCGCGGAACGGCATCCTGCTGGCACCGCTGACGGCCGAGGTGGTGGCGCGCTGGGCGACGGGCGAGGGGCTGGGCTACGACCTGTCTCCGTTCAATCCGACCCGCTTCGGAAACCTTCTATATTGATTTAGACGGTTACTTTGCGCTAGCCGCGTGCGGAGCCGCCGATATCTTCCGCACTCCCCATGACTGACACTCTCTACCAGATCATGGGTCGGCATCGCGCCGACCCCCTCCCCGAGCGAAAGCCCGGCTGGCTCAAGGTGCGTGCCCCTGGCGGCGCGAACTACCTGCGTCTCAAGGAGCTGATGCGCGAGCTCGACCTGCATACGGTCTGCGAGGAAGCGCACTGCCCGAACGTCGGCGAGTGCTGGGAACATGGCACCGCCACCTTCATGATCCTCGGCGACGTCTGCACCCGGAACTGCGCCTACTGCGCCGTCGCCCACGGTCGACCCCCGAAGTTCGACCCCGCCGAGCCCGCGCGCGTCGCCCAGGCCGCCACGCGCATGAAGCTCCGCCACGTCGTCCTCACCTCGGTCGATCGCGACGACCTCCCCGACTTCGGGGCGTGGGCATTCGCCGAGACGATTCGCCACATCAAGGCCGACAATCCCGAGACCTCCGTCGAAGTCCTCGTCCCCGACTTCCAGGGCAAGGAAGACTCGATCCGCACGGTGCTCGAGGCCCAGCCCGACATCTACAACCACACCCCCGAGACCGTCCCGCGCCTGTACAAGAAGGCGCGCCCGGGCGGGCGGTACGCACGCGTGCTCGAGATCTTCCGCGCGGCCAAGCGCATCGCCCCCACCATCCCGACCAAGACGGGGATGATCCTCGGCATGGGCGAGACCAACGAGGAAGTGCTCGAGACGATGCGCGAACTCCGCACCGTGGATGTCGACATCCTCACCCTCGGCCAGTACCTCCGACCCTCGGACGATCACATCGTGCTCGACCGCTACGTGACTCCCGACGACTTCCGCATGTTCCGCGATCACGGACTGGCCATGGGCTTCCGGCACGTCGAGTCGGCGCCCCTCGTGCGCTCGAGCTACCACGCGTGGGAGCAGGTCCAGGCGGCCGGGGTGGCCTCGTGATGGCCCGCAAGAAGCCGGACTCGGCCGCGGTGGCGCTGAATCGCGAGCTGCTGCGCTCCATGCTCCTGCAGCGCCGCTTCGAGGAGCGGTGCGCCGAGGCCTACGCACTCGGCAAGATCGGCGGCTTCTGCCACCTGTACATCGGGCAGGAGGCGGTCAGCAGCGGCACGCTCTCGATGCTCCGCCCCGACGACTACGTGATCACCACCTACCGCGACCATGGGCAGGCCCTCGCCCGCGGGATCCCGCCGCGGACGGTCATGGCCGAGCTCTTCGGCCGCTCCGACGGGTGCGCGCGTGGCAAGGGGGGCTCGATGCACCTCTTCGACCGCAGCCGCAACTTCCTCGGCGGGCATGGCATCGTGGGGGGCCACATCCCGATCGCCACCGGCGTCGGCTTCGCCATCAAGTATCGCGGCGGCGACCAGGTGATCGTGTGCTTCTTCGGCGAGGCGGCCATCAACAACGGCGCCTTCCACGAGGCCGCCAACATGGCCGCCCTCTGGAAGCTCCCCGTGATCTACATCATCGAGAACAACCGGTACGGCATGGGCACGGCGATCGAACGCGCGGCGTCGATCCACGACATCTACGAGCGCGCCCAGAGCTACGACATGGCCCGCGACGTCGTGGACGGGCAGGACGTCTTCGCCGTGCGCGAATCGATCGGCCGGGCGGTCCAGCGCGCCCGGGCCGACTCCATGCCGACGCTGCTCGA
>JANLSF010000695.1:0-3373 GCA_031362285.1 Gemmatimonadota bacterium
GCGGCCCGAAGCTGGAGGCGTGGAAGTATCCCATGCCGGGCGACTCGGTGATCTTCCGCATCTCGCGCGTCATCGTGTCGCGCGGGGCGAACGGGGCCGCGCGCGTGGTGCGGCTCAACCTGCCGCCCGACGCGCACCGCTCCACCGTGTCGGACCACATTGCCTGCAGTGGCGGCACCTTCTGCGATACGCAGTGGTACCCCGACGGGTCGCACCTCGCCTTCATCTCGAGCTCGCGCGACCACAAGCAGGCGTGGCTGCGCGTGGCCGATGCCACCACGGGAGAAGTGCGCACCCTCATCGAGGAGAAGAGCGCCACGCAGGTGGGCGACGCGGCCTTCCCCGAGAACCTCTGGCGCGTGCTCCCGGCGAGCAACGAAGTCATCTGGTGGTCCGACCGCGATAACTGGACGCACCTGTACCTGCACGACCTCACCACCGGCGCGCTCAAGAATCGCATCACCACCGGCGATGGCAACGTGAGCGAGATCGTGCGCGTGGATGAAAAGAAGCGGCAGCTCTGGTTTCGGGCCCACGCGCGGGAGGCCGGGCGCGACCCGTACTTCGAGCACTTCTATCGCGTGAACTTCGACGGCACCGGGCTCGCGCTGCTCACGCCCAACGCCGCCAACCACACGGTGGTGCTCTCCCCCGACGCCGCGACGTTCACCGACACGTACTCGACGCCCGATTCGCCGCCGGTCACGGTGCTGCGCGACGCAACGGGGAAGGAGCTGGTCGCGCTCGAGAAGGCCGACATCTCGCGCCTCCTGGCGTCGGGCTGGCGCGTTCCGCCGCGAGCAGGGTGCGGAAGGCCTTCTCCGCTTCGGCGTGCTTGCCCTCGAAGTAGAGGAGTTCGGCCAGCGCGGTGCGGGCGTCGTTGCGGGCCGAGGTGCGCGGCGGGAGCGCAGAGAGCGAGGCATCCGCGGCTTCCAGCAGTTCGCGGGCGCGGGGCAGGACGCCCATGGACATGAGGGCCCGGCCCAGGGCGAGCTGGGAAGCGGCGCGGGTCCGTGGATCGTCAGGGGGCGAGTGCTCCAACGCCTGAGTGGCTTCGTTAAGGACGTCGGCGAGCCTGGCGTCGGGGCCGAGATTGCCGGTTTCGGCGCCGCCGAGAACGGCGACGAGGTAGTTGCGGGTTTCATCTAGCGCGTGGTTGGTGGCGATGAGGTCGTCGCGCTGGGCGGCGAGACGCTTGCTCTGGATTGAGAGCGCAACGGTGGCGCCAGCGAGCAAGGCGACGGCGGCGGCGGAAGCGATCACGGCGAAGCGGTGACGCCGGATGAACTTCGAGGCGCGGTAGCCCGGCAGTCGCGCCGGGCGCGGACGGGCATGCCTTCGAGGTACCGCGTGATATCGGCGACGAACTGCTCGACCGAGACGTAGCGCCGTGCCGGCTCCTTGCGGAGGGCGAGCATGACGATGTTGTCGAGGTCGCCGCGGAGAACGGCGCGGAGTTTGGTGGAGGTGACGCCGCGGGTCTTGGGGATGTCGGTGGGCGGCGCGGCGGGGTTTGCGGAGGGGTCGGTGGCCGTAGCGGCGGTTCGGGCGGCGCGGGAAGTGGCAGGGCTCGGTGGCGTTGAGGTCGCTCGGGGCTTGTCGATGAGGGCATCACGGCGCGGGAGGCGCTGAGGGCCACGGCGCTGCTGGGCACGGGCTGGAGCGTGAGACACACGACGCGCCGGAGTTCTTCGGTGGTGCGGACGGCGAGGTGGTACGGGCGGGTGGCCGTCAGCAGTTCGTAGAGAACGACGCCCAGCGGGTACACGTCGGTGGCGGTCGTGACCGGGCGCCCCTCGACCGGCTCTGGGCTGGCGTATTCGGGGGTGAATCGGCGGTCGGTTTCGGCGGTGAGGGATTGGTCCTTGGTGGGGGGTCGAGGAGTTTGGAGATGCCGAAGTCCAGCAGTTTCGGGACGCCCTGGGGCGTGACGAGGATGTTGCCGGGCTTGATGTCGCGGTGGATGACCAGATGCTGGTGGGCGTGCTGCACGGCGTCGCAGACAAGGCGGAACAGGGCGAGCCGTTCGCGGACGCCCAAGCGGTGGTGGTCGCAGTAGCGGTCGATGGGCAGGCCTTCGACCATCTCCATGACGAGGAACGGGCTGCCGTCGGGGGTGGCACCGGCGTCGATGAGGCGGGCGATGTTGGGGTGATCCAGCGCGGCGAGGGTTTGCCGCTCGGCGCTGAATCGGCGGAGGACTTCCTCGGAATCCATGCCGCGCTTGACGACCTTGATGGCGACTTTCTGGTCGAACTGGCCGTCGGCGCGCTCGGCGAGGTAGGCCGTGCCCATGCCGCCGGCGGCGTGGCGGTGCAGGATTCGATAGGCACCGAGGGTGGCGCCGATGAGTTCGTCGTTGGCTTCGAGGGCGGCGTCGCGCGCAATCTGCTCGGCGTCGCGCCCCAGGGCGGGCTTGCCGAGGAAGGCACCGACGTTGTCGGCCGAGGCGAGGAGGGAGCGGACTTCGCGTTCGAGTTCGGGCTGAGCGGCACAAACGCGGGCGATGGCGCTCTCGCGGTCGGCGGGGGAGAACATCGCGACCTCGAAGAAGGCGTCTTCGGCGCGGCGGAACAGGTCTCGGCTTCGGGTGGTGCCGGGTCCGGGCGGGGGGCCGGGCGGGGGTCCGGGCAGTGGATCGGGCTGTGGGTGGTGTCGGTCACGTTGAGTGATCTTCGGCGATGGTTCAGCGTGAGGGTTCGGCGTCGGCGCGTTCGATCTCGCGGGCGAGCCACACGCGGGCAACTGCCAATCACGGGCCACGGTGCTGGGCGAGATGCCCATGGTCAGGGCCGTCTGGTCGGCGGTGGGCCGGCGAAGAACTGCAGCTCGACGACCCGGGCCTTCTGGGGATCGATGGCGGCCAGGCGGGTGAGGGCGTCGTCGAGGCCGAGCATGTCGACCTCGGGTTCGGCACAGACCGACAGGGCTTCGGAGAGCGGGGCGCGGGCCATCCCGCCGCCTCGTTTGACGCGGGTGCGGTGCCGGGCGTGGTCGATGAGGATGCGCCGTATGGCGCGGGCGGCGGCGCCAAAGAAGTGGGTACGGCTGTCCCAGGGGGTTTGCTCGTCGCCGCTCAGGCGGAAGTAGGCCTCGTGGACCAGGGCGGTGGCCTGCATCGTCTGGGCGCGGTACTCGGCGTGCAGGAACTTGGCGGCGATGGTGCGGAGTTCCTCGTAGACCATGGGGAAGAGCTCATCGGTGGCCTTGGCGTCGCCGTCGCCGGCACGGGAGAGGAGCAGCGTGACCGCCGAGCGCGTGGAAGGGCTTTGCGCCGGGTTCTCCTTAGCTAAAGCTACGAAGACCCACCCCTCTGGACTCACCCGCCGCCGCGCTATTGCGCTAAGGCGAGATGCCACCCGCCACCGCGTAC
>JANLSF010000792.1:0-1942 GCA_031362285.1 Gemmatimonadota bacterium
GACGCGGCGGGCAATCTCGTCGCGACGGCGACGAACACGATCGCACTGGCGATCAGCGTCAATCCCGGCGGTGGCACGTTGGCCGGTACGGTGTCGGCCGCCGCGGTCGCCGGCGTGGCGACCTTCCCGGGGCTCTCGATCAACAGGTCGGGGGCGGGCTATTCGCTGCAGGCGACGAGCTCCGGTCTCACGACGGCGACGACCGGAGCATTCACCATCACGGCCGGCGCGCCCGTGGGGCTGGTCTTCGTCACGAATCCAACGTCGGCCACCTCGCTCACCGCGATCTCGCCGGCGGTGGTCGTGGCCGTCGTGGACGGGAGCGGCAACACCGTCACGAGCGCCACCAACACGATCGTGATGACGATCGTTGGCGGCACGGGAACGGCGGGGGCGGTGCTCGGCGGCACGATCAGTGTTGCGGCCGTGGGCGGCCTGGCGACGTTCAGCACGCTGACCATCAACAAGGCGGGCACCGGGTATCGCATCGCCGCCAACACGGCCGCGGTTCCGGGCATCGCCTCGGCCCCGTTCAACATCGGCGCCGGGGCGCCGGCGCTGCTCGCGTTCCAGACGCCACCGCCCGTGTCGGCCACATCGCTGGTCGGCTTCCCCACGATCGTCGAAATCCGGGACGCCGCCAACAACGTCGTGACGTCGTCGTCCAGCGCGGTGTTGCTCGGCCTCGCGACGGCGCCGGGAGGCGGCACGATCAGCGGCACCGTCTCGACGACCGCGGTGGCGGGGGTGGCGACCTTCTCCGGTGTCCTGCTCGACAAGGCGGGTGCGTACAACATTGCCGCCAGCAGCGCGGGCCTCTTGCCAGTGCTCAGCGGCGGGATCACCCTCAACCCCGGTGCGCCGAGCGCGGTGGTGTTCGACGCGGCCGGCACGCCGGGAGCGGCGGCGACGAATGGCACCGACCTGCCGACCCAGCCGATTGCCAAGGTCGTGGATGCCGGCGGCAACGTCGTGACCTCGGCCAGCGGGACGATGACGGCGACGATCGTCTCGGGCACGGGCGGCGTGCTGGCGAACGCGACGGCATCGATCACGGCCGGGGTGGCGACCTTCAGCGGCTTCCAGTTGAACGGGACGGTCGGGGCCTTCGTGGTGCGCTTCAGCGATGGCACGCGGACGGTGAACAGCGGGTCGATCACGCTCGCGGCGGGTGCGGCGGCGGTGCTCGCGTTCACGGGGCAACCGAGCGCGGCAGCGGCCACGATCGCGATCAGCCCGCCCGTGGCGGTGGCGGTCCGGGATGCGTCGGGCAACGCGGTCACGACCGCGACGAACACGATTGCGCTCACGATCGGCACCAATCCAGGTGGCGGGACGCTCTCGGGCACGGTCAGCGCGGCGGCAGTCGGCGGGGTCGCGACGTTCTCCAACCTGAGCATCAACAACGGCGGTACCGGGTACACGTTGATCGCCAGTTCCGCGGGTCTCGTCAGCTCGGCCAGCACCACGTTCGACATCGGCTCGGCGGCTGCGTCATCGGTGACGTGGACGGGTGCCGTGTCCACCAACTGGTCACTCGCCGGGAACTGGAGCCCGTCGAGCGTTCCGACCGCGGCCGATAGCGTGATCATCCCCGCGGGACCGACCAACCAGCCCGCGCTGACGGCGAGCGCGACGGCGAAGCGGGTCGTGGTGCAGGTGGGCGCGACGCTCTCCATCCCGACGTTTACGCTGACGCTTGGTGCCGGGGGAATGGTCAATGACGGAACGGTTACGCTCCTCAGCACGACGCTCGGTGGCGTGTTCGTGAACAACGGCCGGCTGGTCCTGCAGGGCAATGCGACGCTCTCCGGGACGCTGACGACGAGCGCGACGTCGGTGATCGAGGTGCGGTCGAGCGACGCCTTCGCCACGGCGAGTGCGACGATCACGAACGGGTTCACGAACACCGGGGCGATCGAGCTGACGTCGGTGGGGCCGA
>JANLSF010000861.1:0-2274 GCA_031362285.1 Gemmatimonadota bacterium
GTCCGGTCCTTGGGGGGCCGCGGGCCCCGCACGTCGGCGCCCCGCCGTCGGGGCGCCGCCCTGCTGCGCCTGCCTAGCGGCCGATGACCGCGAGGGCGCGCGCTTCCACTTCGTCGAGCGTCCCCACGGCGTCCACGGTCACCACGTTGGCGCCATGGTCCTTGAACCACTGGACCACGGGTTCCGTCTGGGCGGTGTAGACCTCGAGCCGCCGGCGGATCGCCTCGGGCTCGTCATCCTGGCGCCGGACCAGATGGCCACCGCACTTGGGACACATCGTGCCCGGCGTCATCCCCATGAACGGGGTCTGGCACTGGTCGCAGGTCGTCCGCGCCGACAGGCGCGCCACCAACAGGTCGTCGGCGATCGTGAAGACGAGCACCACGTCGAGCGGGCGCTTGATCTCCTTGAGCATCGCGGCCAGCCCCTCGGCCTGCGCCTCGGTCCGCACCACGCCGTCGAGGATCACGCCCTTGGCCGTCTCCGGCGACGAGAGCGTGTCCTTCATGATGCCAAGGATCACGCGGTCCGGCACCAGGTCGCCCCGGTCCATGAACCCCTTGGCCTCGAGGCCGAGCGTGGTCCCGGCCTTCACGGCGGCCCGGAGCACGTCACCGGTGGCCACCTTCGGAACGCCGAGGCGCGCGACGAGGCGCTCGCCCTGCGTTCCCTTCCCCGCACCCGGCGGACCGAGCAGAACGATGATCATGCGTGGGCGCCCAAGGTGAGGGGGAACCGGGCGCCCCCCGCCGCGAGGCGAGGGGCGCGGGCGGAGCTGCTAGAAGCCGCCCATCGTCTGGCGACCGCGGAAGCGGACGCGTCCCTTCTTCATGAAGCCGTCGTACTTGCGGAGCAGCAGGTGCTGCTGCAACTGCGCCATCGTGTC
Source organism: Gemmatimonadota bacterium (assembly GCA_031362285.1). Taxonomy (GTDB): domain Bacteria; phylum Gemmatimonadota; class Gemmatimonadetes; order Gemmatimonadales; family Gemmatimonadaceae; genus JACPPC01. Next base: position 887 of record JANLSF010000861.1, read on the forward strand.
GAGGGCCACGCCCACGACGATCAGCAGCGAGGTGCCGCCGAACTGGAACGGCACGTTGATCCACTGGGCGATCATCTGCGGCAGGAGCGCGATCGCGGTCAGGAAAATGGCGCCCGGGAAGGTGATCCGCGTGACGACGTCGTCGATGTACTCGGCCGTCTTCGCCCCCGGCTTGACCCCCGGCACGAATCCGCCCTGCTTCTTCAGGTTTTCGGCCAGGTCGATCGGGTTGAAGACGATCGACGTGTAGAAGTAGGTGAAGAACAGGATCAGCCCCGCCTGCAGCACGTACCAGAGCCACGTGCCCGGCGACAGGTACTCGGCGGCGCTCTGCGCCATGCTGTTCCCCGAGAACTGGGCAATCGCGCCCGGCACCACGACCACCGAACTGGCGAAGATGATGGGCATCACGCCGGCCGAGTTGAGCCGGAGCGGGATGAAGTTGCGCGCCGCTTCCCGCATCCGCCCGCGCGCCATGGTGCGTTGCGGGATCTGGATCGCCACGCGCCGCGCGGCCAGCGTCACCGCGACCACGCCGGCGACCACGGCCGCCATGATCAGCCCGAGCACCACCAGGGAGAACAGCCCGACCGCGCCGGTGGAGACGAACTTGAACGTCTGGAAGATCCCCGGCCAGAACCGCTCGACGATCGAGAAGAAGATGATCAGGCTCGCGCCGTTGCCGAGCCCCCGTTCCGTGATCTGCTCGCCAAGCCACATCACGAACAGCGCGCCGCAGGTCAGCACGAGCACCATCTGCAGCTTGAAGCCCAGGCCGGGCAGCGCCACCGCGCCCTGCAGCGACTCGGTGAACAGGGCGAAGCCCCACGCCTGCACGATCGCGAGCGCCACGGTGAGGTAGCGCGTCCACTGCGTGATCTTCTTCCGCCCTTCCTCCTCCTTCTGGAGCTTGTCGATCTGCGGGAAGACGGCGCCGCCGATCTGGAGGAAGATGGACGCCGAGATGTACGGCATGATCCCGAGCGCGAACACCGTCGCGCGCGAGAGACCGCCGCCGACGAACAGGTCGTAGAGGCCCAGGAGGCCCCCCTTCCCGCTCTGGTTCTGGAAGAAGTCGGTGAGGGCGATGACATCCACCCCCGGCACCGTCACGTGGGCGCCCACCCGGTAGATGAGCAGGCACACGAACGTGAAGGTGATCTTCTCCCAGAGCTCCGGCGTGCGATAGATGTTCGCCAGTGCTTCGGCGGGATTGGACTGGGCCATCCTACTCCTCGACGCGGCCGCCCGCGGCGACGATCTTCTCCTTCGCCCCGGTGCTGACCTTGATGCCCTTGATGGTGATCGCGTTGGCGATGAGGCCGTTGGCGAGCACCTTCACCGGATGGCCGGCCCGGGCGAGCCCGGCCTCGACCAACGAATCGTGG
>JANLSF010000893.1:0-2310 GCA_031362285.1 Gemmatimonadota bacterium
CCGGTGCCGGTACGGATCGGCGATCGGAGCCCCTGAAACGGCCCATGGCAGTGTCCCAGGCGACCCTTGAACTCTCATCCGGAGCCCGACGATGGCCGATACGGAGTGGTGGCAGCGTGGTCCGGTCGACGGCGTTCCCGACATGCTGCAGCCGGTGGCCCATATCCTGCTGCAGGTTCGCGAGAGCGTGCGCGAGCTGGTGCCTGGTCTCACGGAAGCCCAATGGAACGCGCGCCCTGAGGGCGTGGCGTCGGCGGCGTTTCATGTCCGGCACATCACGGGTGTCGTGGACCGGCTGTTCGCGTATGCCCGTGGCGACGCGCTCACCGAGGACCAGCGCGCGGCGCTCGAGCGCGAGCGCGAGCCCGCGATCGTCCTGACGGAGGTGCCCGCCGTGCTGGCCCAACTCGACGCGCGCATTGACGCCGCCGTGGCCGAGCTCAGGACCATCGATCGCGCGACGCTCGGCGACTGGCGCGGCGTGGGACGGGCGCAGCTGCCGTCCACGGTGATCGGCTGCCTGGTGCACGGCGCCGAGCATGGCATGCGACATGTCGGGGCGTTGTCCGTCACGGTGCGGATCGTGCGCGGCCGGAACGCGTGACGGCCTGCGTGGCGGTTTGGCACGCGGGGGCGTTGCTCCGTTGACGGCGGACGACCACGTTTCTGGTCAGGGAGGCGAGCATGGTGCCGTCTCCGCCGCCGTGGCGGCCATCCGCACGCGCCCGATTGCTCGCCGCCCGTGCCACCAGGGAGAGTCATGCAGAAGGTCGAGTTGATGCCGCCGATGCACCACGCCGGACCCTCGCCGTGCGGCGCGCCCGGGCCCGGGCCACGCACGATCCCGCCCCCGGTCGCGTCGTCGTGAAGAGCCGCGTTCCGTCCATCCAGGCGCCGGCGGCGGTGGTCATGGTGCGCCCACGCCACTTCCACCCCAATCCTCAAACGGCCGCCGACAACGCCTTCCAGCGCGTCGAGGCCAACCGTTCGGCGGCCGACCTGGCCGCGGCCGCCTTCGAGGAGTCCACGCAGGCCGCCGCCACGTTGCAATCGCATGGCGTGCGCGTGCACATGTTCGACGACGACGGCTCGCGCGACACCCCGGACTCGGTGTTCCCCAACAACTGGTTCTCGACCCACCCCGGCGGGCACGTCGCGCTCTTTCCCATGCACTCGCCCAACCGCCGGCGCGAGCGACGGGCCGACGTGATCGAACTGCTCAAGGCCGAGTACCGGGTGCAGGAGGTGATCGACTACTCCGGGCTCGAGCCCGACGGCCTCTTCCTCGAGGGCACGGGGGCGATGGTGCTGGACCACGTGATGCGCGTGGCCTACAGCGCACGTTCGAATCGCGCCGACGCCGTGGCGCTCGAACGGTTCTGCACGCACTTCAACTTCGAGCCGATGGCCTTCGACACGGCCGATGCCGCCGGTCGCCCGGTCTATCACACCAACGTGATGATGTGCGTGGCCACCGAGTTCGCCCTGGTCGGTTTCGACCTCATCAGCGACCCGAGGCGACGCGCGGAAGTCCGGGCGCGGCTGGAGGAGTCGGGACGAGAGGTGATCGCGCTGAGCCCTCGACAGATCGGCGAGTTCGCCGGCAACGCCCTGGAGCTCTCCGGATCGGAGGGGCGCGTGCTTGCCCTCTCGGCGCGGGCGGCCGAGAGCCTGGAGCCGGACCAGCGGCTGGCCATCGGGCGGTCGACCCGGATCGTGGCACTCCCCGTGCCGACGATCGAGCTGGCGGGTGGCTCGGTGCGCTGCATGCTCGCCGGGGTCCATCTCGCCAGGCGGTAACCCTCGGCGCAGGCGCGGTCGCGCACGGCCTCCCGACGCCGGTCCCATCATCAAGGAGGTCGCGTGAAGTTCTCAGCCATCCCGTTCGGCACCACGGACTGGGCGCACGTCGAGCGGGTCGAGCACCGCGGAGCGCGCGGCTCCGCCTTCTGGCGGACCTGCCAGTTCGGCGACGTGCGGGTCCGCATGGTGGAATACACGCCCGGCTATTTCGCCGATCACTGGTGCGTCAAGGGCCACATCCTCTTGTGCACCGAAGGCGAACTTCACACGGAACTCGAGGACGGCCGCAAGTTCACGCTCGAACCCGGAATGAGCTACCAAGTCGCGGACAATGCCGAACCCCACCGCTCCTTCACCGCGGTTGGCGCGAAGTTATTCATCGTCGACTAATCAGTCACCGGTTCAAATCCACGTAAGATATCGCCGACATGATCGAGACTATTACCGCGGCGAACGGCTGGCTGAACGGCTACGTCTGGGGCTGGCCGATGATCGTGCTGCTGGTCG
>JANLSF010000031.1:0-1839 GCA_031362285.1 Gemmatimonadota bacterium
GGCGAGGAGGGCGCCGTCCTCATCGTCAAAGGCGAGGACCGTGCGCAGGGCCGGGACCGGCGAGGGGGAGCGCCACAGCGCGCTGTCGCCCCGTGGCCAGGCCATCACGCGCGCCGTCCCCCCCGCGCGCGGGACGCGCAGGGCGAGTTGGTCAGCGGTCGAGCTGGGAGAGGCGGGTGCGCCGGCGGCGCCACGGGCGCGAACATCCGACGAGCCGCAGGCAGCGATGATCAGCGTCGCCAGCAGGGCGGGGTAACGCACCCGAGGAAGCTAGCCGCCCCGGGAGGGGGGTACAAGCGAGTGCGGGCGGCGCGACCCGGAGGGGAGGCACCGCCCGCACTCGCCCTGTCGTGGCGCGGCGATCAGTACGATTGGCCGAGCGAAAACACCCAGTAGCCGCGCCGTTGCGGATCGGCGGTCGGAATCGCGTAGTCCCAGCGCAGTTGGGCGATGTTGAACAGGTTCATCCGGATGCCGAAGCCGTAGCTGGTGAGCGGCGAGCGGACGAGGTCGTTGACGTTGTTGGCCGGCTCCGACAACGCGATGCGCTGGCCCGGATTCGATGCGAGGCCGGCATCGAAGAAGAAGAGTCCGTCCACCGGCGGCAAGGAAATCGGCAGGATGCCAAGATCGGCCCGCCGCAGGATGGGAAACCGAAGCTCGACGTTGAGGAGCGCCACCCGGCTGCCCACGAGCTTGGAGGCCGAGCAGGCGCTGACGTTGCCGCCCAGCTCCGGCTGGCATCCGGTCGAGAAGGCATTCTCCCGGTCGTACCCGCGCACCGACCAGGCCCGGCCGATGTACATCGGGAACGCGGCTTCGTCGGCGCCCTTCCGCACGATGGCGTTGAAGCGCGTCGCGAGCGTGAGGAAGCTGAACAGGATCGGGTCATAGCGGCGATAGTCGATCGAGCCTTCCCAATAGCTCAGCCCCCCGAAGACCGGCGTCAGGCCGAACCGGTACCGCTGTCCCGAGAGCGGCCCGTTGTATCCGATGAGCGCGTTGTCGAAGACGTACGCGACGGTCGGGGCGAAGATGCTGAACCCGGAACTGTTGCTGACGTCGCCCTGCTGGAATCCGGTCGACAGTCCGTTGACCTGGTCGATGTCGCGACTGTAGGTGATCAACGACTGGTCGACGTTCGCGTACGCCAGGCCGAACTCCCATCGCGTGAACCGGTTGATCGGGTACGACATCTGCCCGAACAGCGACCGGTCGATGCGGCGGTACACGTTCTGCTTCTCGCTGACCGTCCCGTCCGCATTGGCCGCGACCGTCGAGCCCGCGTAGAAGAACTGCGCCGCCTGGCTCAGTCCCACCGACCACTGCCAGCGATTCGCCAGGTTCTGGTAGGCGGCAAAGACGTTCGCCTCCTGGATCCGGCCGTTGATGGAGCCCGAGAGCGCAAGGCGGCTGTTGCCGAGCAAGTCGGAGAAGATGACGGTTGTGCCACCGAACACCGACCGCCCCGAATTGTCCGGCGCGTAGCCGATCGTGGGCTGGGCCACGTATTCGGCCTGCAGCGACGTGCGATACGGGTACGACTTGAACGTGGCCGGGTCGGGCAGCGCGAGGTTGGCGCTGTCGAGCAGGGCCACGACGCTCACCACGTCGCCGCCACGGGCCTTCACGTCGGCCGCGAGGTCGGCCGAATTGCGCACGCCACCGCCCGACCGATAGAACGAGCCGCGACGGGTGCCGGCATCGACCTGCGGCGTCGGGGTGACGCCGCGCGGGCCGGTGGGGCCCACGCCGGGCGTTGGCGGCGCCGGCCGTACGACGGGATCAGCGCCGCCGGGCGCCGCCGAGGGGAATTCGGTCACCGGGCCGGCGCCAGCG
>JANLSF010000057.1:0-3965 GCA_031362285.1 Gemmatimonadota bacterium
GTACGGCTCCAAGGTGGAGAAGTTCGACGCCACCGCCGCGCTCAAGGTGAAGGGAGTGACGCAAGTCATCGAGGTGCCGGGGGCGCCGCCGCCAAGCGGCTTCATGCCCATTGGCGGCGTGGCGGTGATCGCCACCTCCACCTGGGCGGCCATCGAGGGGCGCAAGAAGCTCGTCGTCACCTGGGGCGCCTCGCCCAACGACAGCTACGACTCCAAGGAATACCGCAAGCAGCTCTCCGCCTCGGCGGGGGCCGACGGCAACGTGGTGCGTGACCTGGGCAATGCCGCCGGCGCGCTGAACAGCGCGACCAAGAGGATCGAAGCCGAGTACTACGCGCCGCACCTCGCGCATGCGGCCATGGAGCCGCCCGCCGCGGTGGCCATGGTCACCGGCGACAAGTGCGAGGCGTGGGCCTGCACGCAGAACCCGCAGGCCGCGCGCGACACGGTGGCCGGCATGCTCAAGATCCCGAAGGAGAACGTCACGGTCCACGTGACGCTGCTGGGCGGCGCCTTCGGGCGGAAGTCCAAGCCCGACTACGTGGCCGAGGCGGCGTGGCTGTCGAAGCAGGTGGGGTCGCCCGTGAAGGTGGTGTGGACGCGCGAGGACGACATTGGACACTGCTTCGATCACACCGTGAGCCTGCAGAAGCTCGAGGCGGGGCTCGATGCCAGCGGCAAGATCGTGGCGTGGCGTCACCGGGTGGCGTCGCCGCCCATCAGCTCGGTGTTCGCACCGGGGCAGGAGTATCACAGTGAGGGTGAGCTCGCGCTCGGCGTGCTCGACATGCCGTACGAGATTCCCAACGTGCGCGTGGAAGTCACCAAGGCGCCGGCGCATGCGCGCATCGGATGGTACCGCTCGGTGAGCAACGTGCCGCAGGCGTGGGCCATCAGCTCCTTCATGGACGAGCTGGCGCACGCGGCGGGGAAGGACCCGCTCGCCTTCCTCATGGACGCGCTCGGCCCGGATCGCATCATTGACATGACCAAGACCGGCGCCAAGAAGCCGGTGGACAACTACGGCGCCAAGTGGGAGGAGCACCCCAACGACATCGCGCGCCACAAGCGCGTGCTGCAGGCCGTGGCCCGCGAGTCGGGCTGGGGGAAGAAGCTCCCCAAGGGCGAAGGAATGGGAATCGCCGTGCACCGCAGCTTCCTCACCTACGTGGCGAGCGTGGTGCACGTGAAGGTGGGCCCCAAGGGGGCGATCACCATTCCGCGCGTGGACATCGCCATGGACTGCGGCTATGCCGTGCACCCGGAACGGGTGCGCTCGCAGTGCGAGGGGGCGGTGATCATGTCGCTCTCCAATGCGTGGACGAGCGAGCTCTCGTACGCCAAGGGGCAGACCGTCCAGAAGAACCTGAACGACTTCAAGGTGCTGCGCATGATGCAGGCGCCCAGGACGATCAAGGTGCACCTCGTGCACAGTGGTGGTCCGATTGGCGGCGTGGGGGAGCCCGGCGTGCCGCCGGTGGCGCCGGCGTTCACCAATGCGATCTTCGCCGCCACGGGCAAGCGCATCCGGAGCCTGCCCGTGGCCGACCAGTTGGCCAAGGGGTAATGCCGTGAAGCACGACGAGAACTACGAATCGCGTGATGTCGAGGACCGCCGGGGCGAAAGCTCCGGCGGTCGTGGGTTTGGCGGCGGCGGATTCCGCATTCCTACGGGGCGGTTCGGCATTGGCGGGCTGATCATCCTCGTGATCCTGAGCGTGGTGTTCAAGACCGACCTCGTGACCGGCACGCTCGGTGGCGGCGGCGGGGCGCTCGCACCGGTGGAGCAGGAGCCGGCCGCGGAACCCGGACGCGGGGTGAGCGGCGGCCCGGTGACAGAGAACGCAACGGAGAAGGCGAGCCGGCACCTGGCCGCCTTCGTGCTCGACAACGCACAGCAGGTGTGGACCAAGATCTTCGAGGCCAGCGGCCAGCCGTACCAGCGCGCCAAGCTCGTGCTCTTCCGCGGCGCCGTGCGCTCCGGGTGCGGCGACGCCGAGAGCGCCATGGGCCCGTTCTACTGTCCCGCTGACCGGCGCGTCTACATCGACCTCGGCTTCTACGACGAGCTCTCGCGCCGGCTCGGCGCCCCCGGCGACTTCGCGCAGGCCTACGTGCTCACCCACGAGATCGGCCACCACATCCAGAACCTGCTCGGCACCGAGCAGAAGCTGCGTCGGTTGCAGCAGGGCGATCCCAGCCAGAAGAACGCGCTGAGTGTGGCCATGGAGCTGCAGGCCGATTGCTATGCCGGCGTGTGGGCCAAGACCACCGAGAGTCGCCGCCTGCTCGAGAGTGGCGACGTGGACGAGGCCCTGGGCGCCGCCTCGGCCGTGGGCGATGACCGGTTGCAGCGGCAGGCCACCGGCCAGGTGCGCCCGGAGAGTTTCACGCATGGCACGAGCGCGCAGCGTGCCACCTGGTTCAAGCGCGGGATGTCGAGTGGCGACCCGCAGAGCTGTGACACCTTTGCGGGGCGATAGCGTCCCGGGGGCACCATGACGGCGACCGCTCCTGTTCCGGGCACGCACGGTGAGGCAGCGCATGCGGGCGCGCCCACCACGAAGCATGTGCACGCGTGTCCCCTGTGCGAGGCCATGTGCGGGCTCGTGATCGAGACCGAGGGGCGCACCGTCACGAGCATTCGTGGCGATGCCGACGATCCGTTCAGCCGAGGCCATGTGTGTCCCAAGGCGGTCGCGCTCAAGGACCTGCACGAGGATCCCGACCGGCTGCGTGGGCCCGTGAAGCGGGTGAATGGCGAGTGGGTGCCCATTGGGTGGGCCGAGGCGCTCGATTATGCGGCCAACGGGTTGAAGGCCGTGCGCGAGCGGCATGGCGCGAACGCCGTGGCGACGTTCGCGGGGAATCCCACCGTGCATTCGGTGGGGGCGTCGCTGTACCTGCCGCCCTTCCAGCGCGCGCTCAAGACGAAGAACCGGTACAGCGCCACGAGCGTGGACCAGTTGCCGCACCATGTGGCGGCGGCCACCATGTTCGGGCATCCGTTGCTGATTCCCATTCCCGACATTGACCACACGCAGCACTTCCTGATCTTTGGCGCGAACCCCATGGCGAGCAACGGCAGCCTGATGACGGCGCCGGACGTGGGGAAGCGGCTCAAGGCCATCCGCGCGCGTGGTGGACAGGTGGTGGTGGTGGACCCGCGGAAGACCGAGACCGCATTAGTCGCGGACAAGCACTATTTCGTGAAGCCCGGCGCGGACGTGTTCCTGCTGCTGGCGCTGCTGCAGGTGGTGTTCGCGGAGGGGCTCACGCGCCCGTCGCGCGCACTGGCGCTGGCCGACGGCGTGGACGAGCTGCGTGCCGCGGTGGCGGGTTACACGCCAGAGCGCGTGGCCACCGCCACCGGCATTGACGCCGCCGACATTCGCGCCATGGCCCGCGACTTCGCCAAGGCGGAGCGCGCGGCCGCGTACGGGCGGGTGGGGGTGAGCATGCAGGAGTTCGGCGCCACGAGCTGCTGGCTGATCACCGCGCTCAACCTGGTGACCGGGCGGCTGGACGAGGTGGGCGGGGTGATGTTCACCAACCCCGCCGTGGACCCGGTGATGGGGAAGGGCGGCTACTCGCCCGACACCATCGGCCGGTGGAAGAGCAGGGTGCGCGGGCTCCCCGAGTTCCTGGGCGAGATTCCCGTGGCATGCCTGAGCGAGGAGATCGAGACGCCGGGTATTGGGCAGGTCAAGGCGCTGGTGACGCATGCGGGGAATCCCGTGCTGAGCACGCCCAACGGCGGCCGGCTCGACCGCGCGCTCGGCACGCTCGAGTTCATGGTGTGCGTGGACTTCTACGTGAACGAGACCACGCGGCACGCGAACGTGATCCTGCCGCCGGTGGGCCCGCTCGAGCGGGACCACTACGACATCGTGTTCCACACGCTGGCCATCCGGAACACCGCCAAGTACGCCGCGCCGCTGTTCGCGCCCGAGGAGGGCGCCATG
>JANLSF010000101.1:0-1896 GCA_031362285.1 Gemmatimonadota bacterium
TCCTGACCATGGGCAACCCGCCCACCGGCATCGCGGGCGGCTACTGCGTGCTCGACGTGCTGGCGCTGCGCATCGGCGGCGCGCTGGCGCCCCCGCGCGTGGTTCAGCGGCGTGGCGGACCGTCGGGAGGCGGCGTGCCCATGGTGAAGTCGCCGAGCGCCACGAACCCGGAATCGACCGCCGGCGCAGCCACTGCCGGTAGCTGAGCACTCGTGCGCAGCTGCGCGAAGTCGCGAGCCGCCTGCGTCACGCCGTATTCCTCGTCGTAGATGCGCAGCAACTCGAAGAAGTAGGTGATGGCGAGCGGGCCCATCAGCACGCCGAGGAGGCCGAAGTACTGGAGGCCGGCCAGCGCGCCCACGAGCGTGACCAGCGGATGGACGCTGGCGACGCGGCGGAAGATCCAGGGCCGCACGAGGTTGTCGATGTTCGTGACGAGGATCGCCCCGATGGCGCCGAGGGTCGCGGCGCGGCCATACTCGCCTTCCACGAGCAGCACGAGCGTGCCCGGCACCCAGACGAGCGCCCCGCCAAGCACGGGAATGACGGACGCGATGCCGGTCATGACCCCCCAGAAGGCCGCGCCCGGCAGTCCCACGAGGGCAAAGCCGATCCCGACGAGGGTGCCCTGCATCATCGCGGTCGCGATGATGCCAAGGAAGGTGGCCTGCGTGACGCTCACGAAGCGGAGGCGGAGCGCCTCGGCGTTCTGATCGGAGAAGGGGAGGTAGCGCTTGACGCGCGTCCACACCGAGGCGCCGGCGTCGAGCAGGAAATAGAGGCCGAAGAGGGCGATGATCAGGTTGATGAGGCCGCGCGCCGCGCTCCCCACGAAGCCCAGCGCCTGGGCGCTCACCCACTCGATGATCGTGCCGCTCGCCTTCGCGAGCTGCGCGCCGATGTCCACCGTTCCCACGCGCTGCGTGCGCAGCCAGGAGAGCAAGGCGTTGTCCTGCACCGCACGCAGCGCGGCCGGCCCCTCGCCGATCAGGAGGCCAAGGATCGCGCCACCCGGGATGAGCACGACCAGGGCGACGAGGCAGACCACGACCGCCGCCGAGCGACCGCTGCCGATGTTCCCCGAGAGCCGCGTATGCATGGGGCTCACGAGCACGTGGAGCACCAGCGCGCCCAGCAGGCCGACGGCGAACGGCGACAGGGCCACCGCCAGCGCGATTCCCAGCGCGAGGATGATCGCGCCGGTGAAGTTGCGCGGGTTCTCCAGCAGGTCGAGGGCCATCAGCGAACGGCCGCGCCGAGGCGCTTGAGCTCGGCTTCGGCGGCAATGGCGCCGAACGCGGCCCACGAGCCGGCCGACCGGGCGCGGCGCCAGGCGGCGATGGCCGCGTCGCGGCGGCCGGCAAGCAGGTGCCAGACGCCGATGCCGTTGTTGTACGTGGCCTCGTCGAGCGCGCTGGCCGGGTCGGGGGCGCTCGGCACGAGGGAGTCGACGGGCAGCGCGCCCTTGAAGAGCAGCAGCAGCTTGTGGTACGACTGGTTCTCGATGACCGGCATGTCCCGCGTGATGCCGTCGAGCACGCGGCGCGCCTCGTCGGCGCGTCCGGCGCGCTGCAGCGTCATCACGTACCAGTAGCTCGTGGCGATGCGCGTGTCGACGTTCGGGGCCCGGTCGAGGTCTTCCTTCTGCACGAGGGCCGCGCCGGCGTAGTCGCCGAGCAGGTAGCGTGCGAGGAAGAGGTGATAGCGGATGTTGGTGTGCAGCGTGCTGGTGGGAATGCCGCGCGGGTTGGGCGCGCCGTCCGGCTCGACGACGTCGGCCGTTCCGGCCACGAGGCGACGCGCCTGCTCGAGGTCGGCCGCCGCACCCTCGAAGTTGCGCACGCTGATGTAGCGGTGCCAATGCGGCATTTGAGAATGTGCTGGGCCTCTCGCGCC
>JANLSF010000112.1:0-1512 GCA_031362285.1 Gemmatimonadota bacterium
CATCAACTACGACAAGCACCACAAGCACTCGTATCACCTGATCCTGCACGCCGACCTGCTCGGCATGACCCCCACGGAACAGGTGCTGGTGGCCAACATCGCGCGCTACCATCGCGGCGGGCCGCCCAAGAAGACGCACGAGAACCTGGCGAGCCTCGACGCGAACCTGCGCAAGAAGATCCGGCGGCTCTCGGCCATCCTGCGCCTCGCCGACGGGCTCGACCGGGGCCACGTGGGCGGCGTGGCCGACGTGAAGGTGCGCTGGGTTCAGCGCGCCATCCGCGTGCATGCCATCCCGGTGCCGCGCGCGGTCCTGCGCCTCGAACTGTGGGGGGCCGCGCGGAAGAGCCAACTGCTGGCCGAAGTGGCCGGGGTGCCGGTGGAAGTCGTGGGCCCCGACGGCAAGCCCGTCGAAGTCAGAACCGACGACGGCGACGGAGACTAGGCGACCCGATCCGGCGCGACGGACGGCCCGTCGCGCCGGCTAGCTCCCGCGCTGGCTCCGCGCCCGCTTCTTCTTGGGCGCGCCGTTCTTCCCCTGGGCGCTCTTCGTCGGCACGGCCGCGTCGGTAATGGCCGGCATCGCGCCGCTCGCGCGCGTCATGCCCCAGCTCTCCTTGAGCAGCGCCCGATGCGTTCCGCGCTCGGCCTCGCCCTCGGCCGGTTGCCGCTGCACGTATGACCCGTCGGGCCGGAGCTCCCACGCCTGCCGGTTGTCGGCCAGGCAGACGTCGAGCACGCGCTTGAGCCGCGCGTGGTGCGCCGGCTCCTCCACGGGCACGATCACTTCCACCCGTCGGTCGAGGTTGCGCGGCATCCAGTCGGCCGAGCCGATCAGGTACTCGCCGGCGCCGTCGTTGTGGAAGAACCAGACGCGCGAGTGCTCCAGGAACCGCCCGATCACGGAGATCACGCGGATGTTGTCGGTCGTCCCTGGAATCCCGGGGCGCAGGCAGCAGATGCCGCGGATGATCAGGTCGATCTGCACGCCGGCGTGCCCCGCCCGGTACAGCGCATCGATGATGTCGGTGTCCACGAGCGCGTTCATCTTGGCGATGATCCGCGCCGGCTGCCCCGCCTCCGCGTGCGCCGTCTCGCGTTCGATCAGCTCCATGAACCGGCCGCGCATGTTCGCCGGCGCCACCAGCAGCTTGCGGTAGAGCCGCTGCCGCGAGTAGCCGGTGAGCAGGTTGAACAGGTCGGTGAGGTCGGCGCCGAGGCTCGGGCTGCACGAGAAGAGGCCGATGTCGGTGTAGAACCGCGCCGTCTTCGAGTTGTAGTTGCCCGTGCCGATGTGCACGTAGCGGCGAATCCCCTCGGCCTCGCGCCGCACCACCAACGCGATCTTCGAGTGCGTCTTGAGCCCCGGCAGTCCGTAGGTCACGTGCACGCCGTAGCTCTCCAGCGTGCGCGCCCACGTGATGTTGTTGGCCTCGTCGAACCGCGCCTGCAGCTCCACCAGCACCGACACCTGCTTGCCCGCCTGGGCGGCCTCGGTGAGGGCGCGCACGA
>JANLSF010000875.1:0-3113 GCA_031362285.1 Gemmatimonadota bacterium
TGCGGGCCACGCCGGCGCCGCTACGCTTCGCGCAGCGCGGCCATCGGCGTCTCGCGGAACACGTCGCGGCCGCCCAGCAGCCCGATCCCTCGGTGATCACGAGCATCAGCGCGGCGATCGCCAGCGCCGGTCCCGTGGCCGGCGCAAAGGGCTGCTTGAACACGAACGCCATCACGGCCCACGCGCCCCCGAACGACAGCAGCATCCCCGTCAGCGCGCCCAGCACCCCCAGCAGCGCATACTCGGAAAACAGGATGCGCGAGATCTGCGCCTGCGTCGCCCCCAGCACCTTGAGCAGCACCCCCTCGCGCAACCGCGCGCGCCGCGACGCCGCCACGGCGCTGATCAGCACGGGGATGCCGATGGCGAGCGCGAACAGCGCCAGGAAGCGCACTGCCCGCGACACCTTGTCGACGATGCCGCTCACCGTCTTCTGCACGAGCGTGAGGTCGATCGCCGACACGTTCGAGAAGCGCTCCACCACCTTGCGCTGGACCTGCATCATCACCTTGGGGTCGGTGACGCTGGCGAGGATCACGAATGTCTTGGGCGCGGCCTTGATCGCGTCGGGGCTGAAGACGGCGAAGAAGTTGGGCTCGAACCGCGCCCAGTTGACCTCGCGCAACGAGGTCACGCGCGTGCGCACCTTGAGCCCCTGCACGTCCCAGGTCATCACGTCGCCGAGCGTCACCCCGAGGTCGCGCGCGACTTCCTTGTCGAGCGACACCTCGGCCTGCGGCTCGCCGGGCCTGGGCGCGCGGCGGCCGAACCACTGGCCGGAGGTGAGCTTCTCGCCGGCCAGCATGTCGGCGCGGAAGCTGGAGCGGTACTCGCGGCGCAGCACCCACGAGGCGCGCAGCACGCTGTCGGGATTCGCCTCGTCGAGCATCTGCGCCATCGTCCACTGGTTGATCTGGCTCAACCGCATGGTCACGATGGGGGTGAGCTGCAGCGCCTTCTGCTTCTCCTCCGCGAGGATCGCGCTGACCCCCGGCGCCTGGTCCTCCTGCACGTCGAACATCAGCAGGTTAGCGCGCGACGCCGCCTTCGACACGTCGAACTGCCGGAGCAGGTTGCTCTGCACCAGGTAGAGCGTGGTCACGAGAAAGGCGCCGAAGCCGAGCGAGAGCACCACCGCGCGCGTCTGGTTGGCCGGGCGGTACAGGTTCGCCACCCCCTGCCGCACCACGTAGGGCCATCCCTGCCGGAGCAGCTTCCGGGCCAGCAACGAGAGCGCCGATGCCGAAAGCCAGAGCACGCCAAGCGCCACGCCGATGCCGCCGGCGAGCGCGAGGCCGCGTTCGTAGCTGCCGGCACGCGTCGCGGCCAGCCACACCACCGACAGGATGAGCGCCACGTCCACCAGCAAGCGCGGCCAGTCGGCCAGCTTCACGCGCAGCACCGTCGGGTCGGCGTCGCGCCGAAGGGCCTGCAGCGGGCTCACCGTGCGGAGCGCCAGCAAGGGGCGGAGCGAGAAGAGCAGGGCCACCCATGAGCCCACGGCCAGCCCCGTGAGGATGGCGACGGGCTCGAGGACCACCCGCACGTTCACGGGGAGGAAGTCGCCCAGCACGTTCGGGAGCACGAACTGCGTGGCGACGCCCAGGACCACGCCCAGGGCCGCGCCCAGCAGCCCCATCGCCACCGACTGCATCACGTAGATGAAGAGCACCTGCGGGCTCGTGGCCCCGAGGCACCGGAGCACGGCCACCGTGTCCATCTTGCGGGCCACGAAGGCGTTCACGCCGCTCGCCACCCCCACGCCGCCCAGCAGCAGCGCCACCAGCCCCACGATTCCGAGGAAGTCGCCGAGCGAGCTGATCGAGTCCGTGAGGTTGCGCTCGCGTTCCGCCACCGTCGTGGTGCGCACGCGCGCCGTCTCGAGCTGCTTGTTGTACGGAATCAGCAGCACGGCCGGCGCGATCTTCGGCGGCGCCTTGACCAGCACCTCGAACTGCGCCCGCGAGCCGAACACCACGAGGTTGGTGCCGCTGAGCCAGCGGTCGGAGATGAACACGCGGGGCCCGATGATCGACGCGAGCCCGGGATCGCCGGGCACGTCGCCCAGCGTGCCGACGATCGTGAACCGGCCGTTCCCCACCGACAGGGTGTCGCCGACCTTCACGCCGAGCGTGATGAGGAGCACCTCGTCGACCACCGCGACCTGGGCGTCGTGCAGCCGCGGGTACTGCCCAGCCGGGGTGGTGGTGATCTCGCCGTAGATGGGATAGCCGCGGCTCACCGCGCGCACCTGCACGAGGCGGGTGCTGGGGCTCGACGGGCTGAGCGCCATCGAGGCGAACTGCACCTGGCGCGCCAGCGTCGCCCCCTTGCCCTCGAAGGCGGTGAACATCGAGTCCTGCTGCGCGGTCCAGCGGGCGTTGGCGGTGAGGGCGATGTCGCCGCCCAGGAGCGCGCGCGACTGTTCGCGAATCGAGCGGGTGACGTTCGACGCGTACGAATCGATGGCCACGAGCGCGGCCACGCCGAGCGAGATGCTCGACATGTAGAGCAGGAGCCGCCGGCGGGCGGTGCGGCTCTCGCGCCAGGCGAGGCGCGACAGGGTGGCGAGGGAGGCGGCCATGCTCAGACCGGAACGGTGGTGACGGCCTCGGCGGCCGGCGCTGCGGGCGCCGACGCCGTGGCCGTGTCTTCCACCACTTCGCCGTCGCGCAGGCGGATCATCCGGTGGGCGCGCTGCGCGAGCGCGAGGTCGTGCGTGACGATCACCACGGTGGACCCGCTCTCGCGATTGAGCTCCTCGAGCAGCTCCACGATCTTCGCGCCGGTGCCGACGTCGAGGTTGCCCGTCGGTTCGTCGGCGAACAGGATGCTCGGGCTGTTGGAGAAGGCGCGGGCGATGGCCACCCGCTGCTGCTCGCCACCGGAGAGCTGCGTGGGGAAGTGGTCGAGGCGCGCCCCGAGGCCGACCCGCTCCAGCAGCGCGCGGGCGCGCTCGTCCGCCCCGGCGTCGCCGCGCAGTTCGAGCGGCACCTGGACGTTCTCGATGGCCGTGAGCGTGGGGATCAGCTGGAAGCTCTGGAAGATGAACCCGACTTTCGCCCCGCGCAGTTGCGCCCGCTGGTCCTCGGATAGTTTTCCGAGGTCGGTGC
>JANLSF010000184.1:0-8738 GCA_031362285.1 Gemmatimonadota bacterium
CGCTCGGCGCACTCGCGATGCCCGTGGACAACGCCGCCCGCGGACCGCAGCCCGGCCCGGCGCCCGACGCCAGCACCACGTGGCTCGGGCGGTACGGCGAGCCCCGCCTGGTCTACACGGCCCCGGCGTTTCGCGCGGGTCCGCACCGGACGTGTGATCGTCGCACCGTTCACCTCGGTGTCGATGTCTTCATGCCCGCCGGGACGCCGGTCCATGCGCCCCTCGATGGCGTGGTGGAGGTCGTGGAGTATCGCGCCGGCGAGCTCGACTACGGGGGCATGGTCATCCTCGCGCACGTCACCCCCGATGGCGACCGGGTGAGCACGCTGTACGGGCACCTGGCGCGAGACGTCGTCGCGCGGCTCGCGCCGGGCCAACACGTCGCGCGCGGCGCGGCGTTCGCCACGCTGGGCGGCCCGATGGAGAACGGTGGCTGGGATCCGCACCTCCACTTCCAGCTGGCGCTGCTCACCACCGGCATGGAGGCCGACTGGCCCGGCGTGGCCGACCCCGACGAGTTCGAGCACTGGCGCGCGGTCTGCCCGAACCCGGCCGCCTTGCTCAACCTCCCCGACGAGCGGGTGGCGTACCGGCCGCTCGATGCCGCCGGGATCGCCGCTGGGCGCACGGCACACTTCGCGGCCAACCTGCGGCTGTCGTACGCTGAGCCGCTGCTGTTCGTGCGCGGCTGGCGCCACCACCTGTTCGACGAGTGGGGCCGACCGCACCTCGACGCGTACAACAACGTGCCGCACGTGGGGCATGCCCATCCACGCATCCAGGCCGTGGCCGCGGACCAGCTCCGCCGGCTGAACTCCAACACGCGCTACCTCCACCCGGCCCAGGTGGCGTTCGCGCAGGCCTTGCTCGCGAAGGTGCCGTCGCACCTGACGCACGTGTTCCTCGTGAACTCCGGCAGCGAGGCCAACGAGCTGGCCCTGCGGCTCTCGCGCGCCCGCACGGGTGCCCGCGACATGATCACCATGGATCACGGCTACCATGGCAACACCACCGGCGCCATCGACCTCTCGCCGTACAAGTTCAACAAGCCCGGGGGTGGTGGCGCACCGGCGTGGGTGCAGGTCGTGCCGGTGGCCGATCCGTATCGCGGCACTCATCGGGGCGCCGAGAGCGCCGCCGCGTATGCCGCGCACGTCGACGACGCCGTGGCCCGCATCGTCGCGCGCGGCGGCCGCCTGGCCGGGTTCATCGCCGAGACCTTCCCGAGCGTCGGGGGGCAGATCATCCCGCCTGCGGGCTACCTGAACGCGGTGTACGCCAAGGTCCGCGCCGCGGGCGGCGTCTGCATTGCCGACGAGGTGCAAACGGGCCTCGGCCGACTTGGCGCGTACTACTGGGGATTCGAGCAACAGGCGGCGCATCCCGACCTCGTGGTCCTCGGCAAGCCGCTGGGCAACGGCCATCCCATGGGCGCCGTGCTCACCACCGCCGAGATCGCGCGCTCGTTCGACAACGGCATCGAGTTCTTCTCGACCTTCGGGGGCAGCACGTTGTCGTGCCGCATCGGCACCGAAGTGCTGCAGATCGTCGACGACGAAGGGCTGCAGGGGAATGCGCGTGAACGGGGCGACCAGCTGCTCCACGGGCTGCGCGCGCTGCAGTCTCGCCACGCCGTGGTGGGCGACGTGCGCGGCATCGGGCTGTTCGTGGGCGTGGACCTGGTGACCAATCGCGACAGCCGTGCGCCGGCCACCCGCGCCGCCCGCTACGTCACCAACCGCCTGCGGGAGGAGCGCATCCTCGTGGGCACCGAGGGGCCAGCCGACAACATCCTCAAGATCCGTCCCCCGCTCACGGTGGAGCCCGCGGACATCGACCACCTGCTGGCCACGCTCGACCGGGTACTCGCCGAGAGCCCCGTGCGGGCCGAGGAGCGGGGGTAGGCGAACGCGCCACGCCCGGGAGCACGCCGGTCGCGCTGCGCGTCACGCTGGACACACGACGGCCCCGGCGCGCACCACGCGCGCCGGGGCCGTCCGACCTCCGGTCGTTCAGCTACTCGACGTACGCCGAGAACTCCTTCATCGCGTTCTGCGCCAGGAAGAACGAGACGCCGATCTCCAGCCCGAGGGCGTCGGTCGTGATGCCGTTCATGAAGAAGTCGTGCACGTAGTACGCGCCCGACTCGTCGACGATCACCGACCCGTACGTCAACCGGTTGTTGAAGGCCGCCACGGCCTTGAGCAGCTGGGGCGTGGGCGCGGCCTTGAGGCTGATCAACGGCACCTCGATGCGCCCCTTCGCGAGCCCGGCCTGTCCGAGCCAGTCGCGCTCTTCGCTCAGCGCGATCACGGCGGCCTTGCCGTTGTTGATCATGTTCATGACGTACCAGGTGCGCGTGCCGGACGTGGTCACCTTGTACGCCTCACCCGTGGACTTCACGAGCGCTTCCATGGTCGGCGCGGCGGGCCGGGACGACTTGGCGGCCTGGGCGTGGCCGACGGTCGGCACGCTCAAGAGCAGGGCGCTGGCGGACAGGATCGCGAAACGATGGTTCATGTCGATCTCCAAGGGGTGGATTAGGGCAGTTCGCTTTCGGCGAGCTGCGCGATGAAGAACTCTTCGGCCACGCCGGCCTTCACCCGGATGCCCAGGCCGAGCTGGCGGTAGTAGCGATACGCGGGCTCATCGTCCTGCAGGCGCTTCATTTCAAAGTCGTCGCCGATGATGCCGCTCACCTGCTCGAACGTCATGCCGACCTTGATCACGACCGGCGGCGCGCCGAGCGTCGTGGGGCGCAGCGTGAGGGGCGGCGCCTTGTCGCCCGAGATCGACACCGCCAGCACTTCGCTGCTGGCGAGCACGGTGATGCCCCGGTCGGCGTAGGCGAGCCACATGACATTCGAACCGGGCACGGCCGGCGTCTCCACGGCCTTCCCCAGTCGCGTGCGCACGCCGGCAATCGGCTCGCTCAGCGTGACGACCACGCCGCCGGCCAGCGGCACGCCGGCCACCGGACGGAACGACGGCGCCGTGCGACGACGCAGCGTGGCGGCGGCCGTCGGCGTCTTGCCTGCCGCGGTGGAAGCGCGCGCGTATCGATCATACGCCAGCTGCCACCAGGCCGACGCCGGTGTCGCCTTGGCGAGCCATTGTTCGAGCTTGGCCGCCCCTTCACCCTGGGCGCTGGCGTCGGTCGGCTCGGTCTGGAGCCACCCTTCGTTGAACTCGATGGCGCCGAGGAGTCCCGCCGGGGTGCGCGGACCGTCGCTCGCCGCGAACGCGGACCGCGCGTATTGCCGGGCCTGCGTGAACCCCGACATCGCCTCGGCCGAACGACCGGCCGCCGACTGCGCGACGCCGGCATTGATCAGGATCGCCACCCGGCCCGTCGCATCCACCATCGAGTCGGCCGGCGCGGCAGCGACCGCTTCCTGCAGCATGCGCGTGGCCGTCGCCACGTCCTTCGTGCCGCTCGGATGCACGAGGTACGCGAGCCCGAGGTGCGACTTCGCGAGCGACAGGCTGGGGCGCAGGCGGACCGCCTCGCGCAGCGCGGCGACGGCGTCGGTCCACAGTTCCTGGTCCACGCCGCGCACCTTGGCCTCGAGCGACACGGGGCGCTTGTAGAACGCCCCGGCCACCGGCTGCCCGATGTTGTATCGGCGCAGGTCCTCGGGCTCGAGCTTGTCGCAGTACTGCATGAGCAGCGCGTAGCCGAGGTTGGCCCACGCCTCGGCCGCGTCAGGGAACTCCTTCGTCACCGACTTGAAGGAGCGCGCGGCCACGTCGTACTGCTCGACCATCAGGAAGTAGTTGCCGTTCCGGAAGGCCGCCATCGACTGCCAGAGGGCGACCTGGCCCTGCTCGCCGCGAATGCCGTTGACGAAGGAGCCGCGGTCGGACCACGATGGATGATCCTGGCGAAGCGTCTTGAAACCGGGGTACTCGCCGGAGACCGTCATCATCTCCACCACGCCCTTGAGGATCCGCTGCCACGAGTAGCCGGCGGCGATGGCGAGCCGGGCGCCGAGCGAGTCGGCCTCCGTCTCGTCATGGCGCAACCCGCTCCCCAGCAGCATGTCGCGGCTGACCTGCCGCTTGTGCACCCCTTCGAGGTGCCCCAGCACGTGATGGCCGAGCTCATGCCCGATCACGAACGCCAGCAGGTCGGCGTTGTCCTTGACCACGAGGTGCAGCAAGTCGGGCGTGACCACCACGCGTCCGTCGGACGAGGCGTACGCATTGATCTCGCCCGGCTTCCCTTCAATGAACCAGCGGGGCGGCCAGGCGTACTTCACGTTGGGCTTCGGCATGACGGCGATCAGGCGCGCGAGCATCGTCCGCACCATGGCACTGTCCGCGGCCGTGATGTCGGAGGGGGGTCGCGCCCCCGTTGCCGCGGCGTGCACCGTGCTCGTCACGGCCGCGCTGGCCACGAGCAGCGCGATACCAGCCTGGCGTACGACGCGGCCCGTCAGGCGACCCGGCATCACGGTCGCACGCGGTCGGTTCACGGCTTGGCCTTCGCGGCGGGTGCGTGCGCCGCCTTGGCGGAGGACGAGGAGAGCGACGACACGCCGGCTCCGGTGAGCGGCGAGGCCGCGGCACGGGGCGCGTGCGACGCGGCGCCGGCACTGCTCGTGAGGGCGCTCTGCGAGGCGGGGGAGAACGCGGCGAGGGTGGACGGCTTGGCCTGCACCGCGGCCCCGGCGGCAGTCTTGCCCGACACGTGAGCCACCTTGGCCGACGCATTGAGCGCCGCGGTCCCCTGCATGAAGTGCAGCCCCGTCGCCACGGGCGTGTGCGCCTGGGCGGAGAGGGCGCGCGACGAGAAGGCCGCCGAGAGCTCCTGCATCGGGATGCGGGAGCCAGACGACTGCGCGCTGACGGACGTCGTGAGGAGCGCACTGGCGGCGATGAGCCGAAGGAGAGGTGTCATGTCATCCAGGCCGTTCAGGGGAAGGGTGCGGCGCGCGGACGCGCCACGAGCGCGTGGTGAGACCGCGCCGGACAGAATTGGTTCCCTGCCCGGTTCCGGAAATAATGCGACACAACGGGACGGACGGCAAGAACGAACGGCGCGGCGCCCAAATGCGCCGCGCCGTTCACGAAGTAGCTGGGGCGGGACTCGAACCCGCGACCCCGGCATTATGAGTGCCGTGCTCTAACCAGCTGAGCTACCCAGCCATGGAGAACTGAACCTAGCGGGGGATGCCGCCTCACCCAAGGGCCGGGCTCGGGGCATGACGCCCGCGAGGAGGGCGCCGTGGGCTACGGCCTGTTCGCGTGGACCCTCATGCACCTCGTCGTCGTGCCGCTGAGCCGTGTGCCCGCGCGCCCCTTCGACGCCACGAACGCGATCATCCGGGCGGTGAGCCTCGTGGCCTGCATCGGCTTCCCCGTATCGCTCCTGACAAGGCGCCACTTCGGCCGGGCGTAGCGCGGCCCGCCGTTCCCGAGGCGCGCAGCCCGACGTGCAGCGGACTGCAACGCACGACGGTCGGACCGCTTTCGCGATCCGACCGTCGTATGCATAGCGGGGGCGGGATTTGAACCCGCGACCTTCGGGTTATGAGCCCGACGAGCTACCAGGCTGCTCCACCCCGCGTCAGTGAACCGGAACCTAGTTGCTTCGCGTGCCCGGTCAAGCGCTCGGACGCCGAATGTTCGCGTCACGCCCACTTGCGCATTCCTACGGGGTGACCACGACCTGCCCGGTCATGCCCGGGTGCAGCGTACACTGGAAGGTGAAGGTGCCCACAGTGCCGAAGACGCGCGCCACCGTCGCGTTGCTGCTGTTGCCGATGTTCGCCGGCGCCCCGGCCAGCGCATCGAAGGTCACGTTGTGCGTCTGGCCGAAGAACGTGAACGACACCGACGTGGTGATCGGCACGCTGAGGCTGGTCGGATTGAACTGGGACGTCGTGAGCGCCTGCACCGTATTCGCCGGCAAGACGCCACCGCCACCGCCGCCGCCACCCCCGCCACCGCTCGCTGCCGGCGCCGTGGAGCCGCCGCCGCATCCCAGCACGCCGATCATCACTGCCGCCATCGCGAACGCTCGAGTGTGCATGCTCGCCTCCCTGGAAGGTGGGGCCGGTCTCCCCGATGGGACGCACGGCCTCCGAACAATGCGCCAATCCCCTCGCGGCCGACAGTCTCAGCACTGAAGTTGTGGGCGGAACCCCGCGCTCACCGCGGGGTAGCCGCTCCCCCGACGCGCGTCTCGCGCTCGAGGTGCGCGCGCTGCGCCGCCTCGGTGAACCACACCGGCTTGAACCGCTCGCCCGCGAAGAGCGTCGTCTGGTCGGCGTAGTGCGGGCTCGCCGGACGCGACACCGCGGCTCCGTACGGCTGGATGCTCTCCGATCGGACTTCGCCGTTCGGCAGCCACTCCACCACCATCACGAACGAGTCCCCGGCCTCCCCCACCACGGCGCCCTTCCCGTCCACGGCGCCGTACACCGCGCGGAGCGCGTCGGGACCGCCGCGAATGGGAACGTCGGCCGAGCCGCGTCGGTGCCGCCACACCGTGCCGAGCGGCAGGTCGAGGCGGCCGTGGTGCTGCCGCAGGTACGCCGTCGATTCGCGCAACAGCGGCCGCACCGTCGGCGCCGCGGTGCCGAGGTACGCGGCGCGCCCGAACTGCCCGATGATCATCCCGGCCAGCGCCGCCGCCGGCCGGTCATCGGCCATCACCCCATCCCACGCGGCCAGCATGCGCACCGGCTCGGCCAGCGCCGGCTCCGCCACGGTGTCGACCACCGCGATCGTGTCGAGCAGCGCCCCCACCCACCCGGCGCGGCTGTACGACGCGTCGAACTTGGCCGCCAGCAGCTTCTCGCGCGTGATGACCCGCATGGTGTCGAGCAGCTCGAAGGCCCGCACGGCGCGATTGGTCATCTTCCGCTCGATCCCCATCGTCGGATCGAAGTTCCCCCGATCGAGGTTGTCGTCCGCGGCCGTCGCCCGGAACGGCGTGTTGTTGGCGTTGTACACGTAGCCGCTCCGCGGATTCACGATCGCCGGCGTGTCCTCCGGCGGGTGGTACCCGGTCCAGAGCGCGGCCGAGGTGTCCCCCGGCAGCACCCCCTGCCAATCGAACCCGCTCGCGCGCTTCGGAAACGACGCGTTGTACACCATCGCGATGTTCCCGGCGCTGTCGGCATAGATGAAGTTGGTCCCCGCGACCCCCTGGATGGCGAGCGCCTGCCGCCATTCGGCGTACGTGCGCGCCTTCGCGAGGGCGAGGTACTCCACGACCTGCCGCACCTGGCCGATGCCGGCGTACCGCACGGCGAACGCGCCGTGCGCGTTGCGCAGCACGGGGCCGTGCACCGACCGCTCGATCATCCGCGACACGGGGAGCGTGAACCACCCCATCTTCACCTTGAGCCAGACCTTCTCGCGCTCGAGGTCGCGCCACCGGCCGTCGTACCAGTACTGCGTGTCGTTGTCCGGGTTCAGGCGCAGCCGGTAGACGTCGATCAGGTCGGGCGCATTCACCGTGTTCGTCCAGCCGAGGGTGCGGTTGTGCCCGAGCAGCGGCACGGGCGACCCGGGGAACAACGCGCCGGCGAAGTTCAAGCCTTCCTCCGAGTGCACCGTCAGCTCGTACCAGGCCACGGGGCCGGTGAGCGGTTGGTGCGAGTTGGCCACCAATCGCGTCACGCCGTCGCCCGACCGCGCCGGCGCCACGGCAAAGCCGTTCGATCCCTTCTCGTGGCCCGCCGCACCGGAGGGCAGCACGTCATCGAGCAGCCCGGTGACCAGCCGATCGAGTCCGATGAACAACGGCGACGTCATCACGAAGCCCGCCACCATGTCCTCGGGGGTCATCGGCAGCAGCGCCTTCGTCACCCCCGTCACCTCGTCGGGATGCGCCTCGGCATAGGCGTTGAAGCCGGCCACGTAGCCCTCGACATAGGCCCACGTCCTGGCGTCGATGTCGCGCCGCCCCTTCTCGGCCACCGTCTGCCGGACCCCCAACCAGGCGAGGAAGAAGTCGGCCGCGGCGCCGCGCTTGCCCAGCTTGGCGGCGGCCCGCCCGCGCGTCGCGAGGAAGACGTTCTCCAGCGTGTCCCAGTCATCTTCGGCCTGCGCCCACGCCACCCCGAACGCCACGTCGGCGTCGCGCTTGCCATGGATGTGCGGCACGCCGAAGGAGTCGCGGAGGATGCGCGCGTCGTACACCGACGTCGCGCGCGAGGCGTACGCATCGCGCGACTGCGTGGCGTGCACCTGGCCGGCGTGCGGGCCGAAGCAGCCGGTCAGGGCGAGCGCGGCGAGCGCCGCCCCCAGGGACGACGAGCGAGCGCGTGCGTGCGTCATGGGGCTACCGGGGTGAGGGCGGGCGGCGCGCGGTGTCGCGCGAGGCGGGATCCACGACCTTGTACACGACCTCGCCCTTGCGAACGTAGCCGTACTTCTCGCGCGCGATGCGCTCCTGGGTGGCCGGATCACTCTCGACCAGTCGCTTGACCCGTTCGAGTGAATCGATGACGAGCGCCGCCGCCGCCACCGAATCGGTCAGGGCCCGGCTGCGGGCGCGCTGGCGCAGCAGGGCCATGGTCCCCCACTCGCCCCCCTCGATGGCGAAGTACGCCACGGCGAGTGATCCGGCACCGACGGCCACCCGTCGCATCCAGCTGCCGGCCACTAGCGCGTCCCTGGTGCGACGCGCGAGGGCGACCCGACATCGCGCGTCGTGCGGGCCCCACGGGTTCCGCCCATCACAGCCCGAAGATCGCGCCGCCGGGATACTCGGCCTTGTC
>JANLSF010000191.1:0-8675 GCA_031362285.1 Gemmatimonadota bacterium
CCTGAAGACGGCGAGCAAGATCGACATCGGCCTCGAGCGCAAGCGCACGAAGGCGCGCCTCGACATCGCCAAGATGGGTGAATGGAGCTCCGCCATCGAGCTCAAGCGCGAAGAGCGCGACGGCTCGCGCCCCTACGGCGGCTCGTTTGGCTTCAGCAACGCGACCGAGTCGTTCAACGTCACCCTCGAGCTCGTGCGCCGCGGCTATGCCGAAGGCGACATCGCGAAGCTGTGGAGCGGCAACCTGCTCCGCGTGATGGCGCAGGGGGAGAAGGTGGCGGCCCGGCTGCAGAAGGGGCCCACGCCGTAGCGCCGGCCTCGTGGGCGCCGGTGCGTCCGGGACGGCGCGCTACCTGTCGAACGCCTTGTCGATCTCGCGACGGAAGTTCACCACCACCATCGGCGGCGGCGGGGCCTTGGCCTCGCCGCGCGGCCGGAAGGTGATGATCCCGGCGTCGATCGGCAGCACGTCGAAGCCGCGCCCCGCCACGATCGGCGCGACCGGCGCAATGCGCGTCACGCGAGGCGCGATCCGCATGTCCAGCTGCGCCGCGTAGAGCGTGTCACCGGCCTCGTTCTCGAAGTAGATCGCATCGCCCTTGAGGGACCACTGGGGCAGGTAACCACCGTCGCGCGACACCTTCACCGCGCGCCCCCCCTCGAGGCCGCGCACCACGACCTCCGATCGCCCGCTCTCGTTGGTGCGATAGGCGATCCACTTGCCGTCCGGCGACACCGACGGGGACCACTCATGGAACGGTCCTGCCGTGAGCATCACGAGGCTGTCGGGCTTGCCGAGCGGCGCGATGCCGAGGTCGCCGGCATGCGTGTCGCCGCGGAGCAGCCCGAACACCACGCGCTTCCCGTCGGGGAAGAGGCTCGCGGCCAGCAGGTCGTCCGCGTCGAGCGCCAACGCGGGACTCACCGGCCCGGTCCCGTTCCAGGGGCGCAGGTACAGGGCGGCCCGCCCACTCCGGTCCGACGAGAACAGGATCCGCGCCCCGTCGCTCGTGAACGCCCGCGGGTGCTCGTTCCCCTCGGACGGCAGTGCCCGCAGGGGTCCGGACGGCAGGTCGTAGACCCACACGTCGTGCTCCGACGCGCCGGCACGCTTCCCGGAGAACGCGATCGCCTTGCCGTTGGGCGCCACGCGTGGGTACGACAGGGCCACGTTGGGGGGCAGGTTGGGGAGCACCCGCTCCTTGCCGTCGGGGGCACGCAGCACCGGAAAAGCCTGCGGCTCCACCCCCAGCGGCTGGTAGAGCAGCGTCGCGCCGCGATGGACCACGAACTGGAATCCATCCGACTCGGCGGCGAACAACTGGCGCGGCTCCCCGTCCAGCGACATCGCATCATCGTCGAGCGGCACCGCCATCAGGGCGCGGCCGCGGCCGAACACCAGGTACCCCGGTTCGGCGAATGCCACCCCCTCGGCACCGTGCACGAGGCGCACCCACCGCTTCCGCGCCAGGTTCAGCGCGCCGATGGCCCCGACCTCCGCGTCGCCGCGGAAATACGAGAACAGCAGCGTGGACGTCCCGGGCACCTTCACCAGGCGCACCACGCGGCCCACGCTGTCGTTGGGGGGCAGGACCACCTCGGCGGGGCCACCCAGCACGCTCACGCGGGCGATCGCCCCATCGTCCCGCACGTAGTACACGAGGTTGTCATCGCCCCACGCTCCGTGCTGGGCGCTGTCGGCGAGGAGACGCTCCGGCCCGCCGGTCAGCGACAGCACGCGCACCTGCCGCTTCGCGCTGTCCGTGGCCGTGAAGCCCACCGCATTGCCGTCCGGTGCGTAGAAGGGCTCGGTGGCGTTGGCGCGCACGAGGCGCGGCGCGTCGTCGCCCAGCCCGTTGGTCAGCAGGACGTCGTCGGTCGTGGCGTAGGCCACGTGCGTGCCATCGGGGCTCAGGTCGGCATTCATGACCGCCAGCGTGTCCGGAATCCGGAGCGCCACGCGCAGCACGGGGTTGGCCGCGGCGGCCGCCGCGCTCGCCCGCCGGTTGAACAGCCTCGTCCCCGCGTACCCCGCCACGAGCACCACGGCCAGGGCGGCGAACAGCAGTCCGCGCCTGGGCTGGACAGCCCGCATGCTGCCCGACGGCGTCCGCACGCCGCCGTAGGGGGTGGGCCGCGTGATGACCGTGGCGCCCCCCGTCGGCGTCCCGACGCCTGCCAGGTCGTGCCCGACGAGGCGGCCGTCGACCTCGCTGGGCCGCATCACCGTGTCCACCACGGCGTCGACTGCGCCGGAGGGCGAGAGGGCCGGCCCCATGGCTTCGAGCTCGCGCGTGTCCACCGCCACCGAGGCGCGCTGCAGGAACGTCGCCGACGCCCGCAGGATGTGGGCCATCGACGCGCGCGCCGGCGTCATGGCCCGCACGATCGGCGACGAACTCGGCGTCCCCGGCGCATGCGACTCGATCGCCATGCTCGAGCGTGGCGTCAGGGCCCGCGTGGAGCGTGGCATGCCATCCAACGCCGCGATGGCGGCCGACAGCCGCGGCGTGGCGATGGCGATCGTCGTCCGGCTCTCGTACCGCGCGTTCTCGAGCGCCGCGACGAACTCCCCCGGTGAGGCGAACCGGTCGCTGGGACGCTTCGAGATGGCCGTCCGGATGGCCGCGTCGACGTTCGGCGGGATCGACGGCTCGAGTTGCGAGGCCGATGCCGGCACGGCGGTGATGACCTGCGCGGCGATCGCGTGCGGCGTCGAGCCGCGAAAGGCAGGTTCGCCGGTGAGCATCTCGTACGCGATGCAGCCCAGCGCGAAGATGTCGCTGCGTCCGGTGATCTCGTGCTCACCGGTCGCCTGCTCCGGGCTCAGGTACTGCGTGATGCCGAGCGACATCCCCATCTCGCGCATGCGCGCGCTGCCCGCGAGCGAGATCGCGACCGAGACGCCCCAGTCGGTCACGCGAGCGCCGGCATCGGTGAGGATGATGGAGTCGGGCTTGAGGTCGCGATGCGCCATGCCCCGGTCGTGGGCGTACTGCAGCGCCACGGCGACATCCCGGATGATGGCCAGCCCGCGCCCGAGCGGCGCCTTGCCCGTCCGCTTGAGCCGCTCCGTGAGCGTCTCCCCCTCCACCACGGGGGTCGCGTAGTACAACGACGCGTAGGCCGACCCGAAATCGTGGATGGGGACGATGTTCGGATGCTCGAGGTCCTGCGCCGCCTTCATCTCGCGCTCGAACAGCTCGGACCCGATCGCCTCCGCCGCCTCGGGCCACATGATGCAGAGCAGCACGTCGACCTTCTTCTTGAGGTCGTGGGCGCGATAGATCGTGGCGCGGCCCCGCGAACCCACGCACTCGTCAAGCCGGTACCGCACCGCGATCGCGAACGACACGCGGGGCGGTTCGGCCGAGGCGCTCGCGCCGGGGGACGGCCGGATGGCAGGCTCCGCCGTCAGCTCCGGATCCACGGGGCGGGAAGCGGCCCGGGAATCGCGACGGCGAGGAGAAGTCATACGGACAAAATGTCACCGAGCGGCACCCTGCCGGGAGGGGGGTGGCCCGCCGACAAGCCGATTTCCGGTCGCCGCAGGGCGGGAGCCTCGGCCCTACCGAGGCTCCCCTCGTCCGGATCGCCCGTGCGCTTCGGCAAGTGTTCGGGCGATGCCGCGATAGAAGGCGGCGTCCGTGACCTTGCCGTCCGACTCGAGCGACTTGGCCGTCATCTCGAGCGCAAACAGGATGTTGCCGAGGTAGAGCTGCGCCACCTCGGCGACGCCGGGTTCCTCAGCCAACGCGGGGCGGAACGAAGACCTGCGTCGTGGGCGCTTCGTCCCCCTCGTCGACGGCCGTGACCTGGACGACGATGGCCGTGATGTTGTCGAGGCCCCCGCGGCCATTGGCCTCGCGGATCAGGTTCTCGACCATGCGGGCGGGCGTCGTGCGCGCCAGCAGCAACTGGGCAATGCGGCGGTCATCCACCATCCCGGTCAGCCCGTCGCTCGCCACCAGGAACAGGTCCCCGGCCAGCACCTGACCCGAGTAGGCATCGGGCTCGACCGAGTCGCCGGCCCCCACGCAGCGCGTGATCACGTTGCTGTACGGGTGATAGCGCGCCTGCTCGGGCGTGAGGTAGCCCGCATCGACCTGCTCCTGGACGTAGGAGTGGTCCTTGGTGACCTGGTGCAGGACGCCGTTCCGCAGCATGTACACGCGGGAGTCCCCCACCTGGCCGATCAGGTACCGGCTTCCGCCGAGCAGGAGGACGCTGCAGGTGGTCCCCATGCCCTGCTTGTCGACCTCGGCGAGCGTCCGCTCGTAGATCGCCTTGTTCGCGAGTTGCAGCGACGTCGTGACCTTGACGGTGGGTTCCTCTCCCACGAGCGACGACACGCCGGAGAGCTCCCGGGTGACGATCTGGACGGCCATCTCGCTGGCCACCTCGCCGGCAGCGTGTCCTCCCATGCCGTCAGCGACGATGAACACGCCGCGCTGTTCATTGGCATCGGCAAAGAAAGCGTCTTCATTGCCGGCCCGGATCATGCCGACATCGGTTCGAGCCGCGACGGAGAGATGCACTCGCTCTTGGTCTCGAGGCTACTTGAGGAGGAAATAGGCGACCGCAGCTGCGACCGCGACGACGCCGAGGATGAACATCAGGCTCGGCGAGCCCTTCTGACTGGGAGACGGGGCCGCCGTCGGTACGTCGCGCGGGCGAACCGGGGCCGCGACGGCCGGAGTCGGCGCGGGTGCAGGCGCGGCAACGGCCACGGGTGCCTTGGGCGGTGCCACGGCCGGAGCGGCCATCGGGGGTGCGGCCACTGGCAGCGGGATGGCCGGCACGTGGATCGCCGGCGTCGGCGACGCGGTGACGGCCGACGCGGAGGCGGCGGCCTTGTCGGCGTAGAACCGGAATTCCTCCGGTCCCATGCGAATCACGTCCGCACGACCCAGCGTCTGCGTGCCATCCACCCGCTTGCTGTTGACCCAGATCCCGTTGGTGCTGGTGTCGATCACGTAGTAGCCATCGGGACCCGAGGAAATCTCGGCATGCGCGCGGGAGACCTCGCCGCTGGCGATGACGACGTCGCAGCTGGCGTCGCGGCCGAAGACGAGTCCCTTGGCGGGAATCGCGTACTCACGGCCGTCGGTGAGCGAGACGATGCGGCCGCCGGTGCTGGCCGTGGGGGTGGCCGACTTGGCGCCGCCCGCCGCCATCTGCTGGCGCAGCTTGGCCAGCTCCGCGAGTTCGGCGCCGGAGAGGAACTGCGTGCTGCCGCTCTTCTTGTCATCGCCGAAGTTCAGCTCGGCGCCCGCGACCTCGAGCTTGTCGCCGTGGATGAGCGGGGTCGGCTCGACCCCGAGCTGGACGCCGTTGACCTTCACGGGCGCCCCATCGAATCCACGACGGACGGTGACCGCGCCGTCGCCCTTGGTGGTCACGAAGGCGACCGCCGCCGCACCGTGATCACCGGGGACGACAATGTCCATGCCCGCACCGCTCCCGACGGTCATGTCTCCGTCGCGCAGCGTGATCTGCCTATCGGCGAGCTGGAAGTAGGCCATGAAGGGAGTGTTGTGGCGGCGCGTCGAGGCCCCGAGTGTGGAGCCATCCTCGCGAAGTCACAGGGCGGTCGTAGCTCCGAAACTAGGCGGCGGTCAACGGGTCGGCAAGCAAGGGGCGAGCCTCCGGCGGAACCTCGGCGAATTCACCGACTTGCAAGCGGTAGAGTCTTGCATAGAGGCCCGCGCGCTCCACGAGGGCGGCGTGCCGACCACGCTCGACCACCCGGCCGTGGTGCAGCACCAGGATCTCGTCGGCCGCCAGGATCGTCGAGAGCCGGTGGGCGATGGCGATCGTCGTGCGGCCCCGCATCAGCTCGCCCAACGCCGACTGGATGGCCGCTTCGGCCTCGGAGTCGACCGCGCTCGTGGCCTCGTCGAGCACCAGGAGCGCCGGGTCGGCGGCCACCGCCCGGGCGAACGACAGGAGCTGGCGCTCGCCCACGGAAAGGGAGGCCCCGCGCTCGCCGAGCTCGTGGGCGTACCCACCGGGCAACCGCGCCACCACCCGGTCGGCGCCGACCCGCGCGGCCGCCAGGCCGACCTCGTCGTCGGAGAGCGGGGCGGAGAGCCGGATATTGGTTGCCACGTCACCCGCGAACAGGAAGATGTCCTGCTGCACGTACCCGATCCGCTCGCGCAGCACCTCCACCGGCAGGGAGCGCACATCCACGCCGTCGAGCAGGATTCGTCCCCGGGTGGGCTCGTAGAAGCGCAGGAGGAGCGACACGATCGTGCTCTTCCCCGCCCCGGTGTGGCCCACGAGGGCCAGGGTCTCCCCAGGTCCGACGCTGAACGACACGCCGCGCAGCACCCACTCGGGCTCCTTCCCCTCCCCGACCGGACGTGCGTCGTACGTGAACCAGACATCGTCGAACGTGACCGATACGGGCGTGGCATTTCCCTGACCCCGGACCGCACCCGTGGTGAGGGCCGCCGCCGCCTCGCCGGCCGGCGTGTCGAGCAGGGTGAAGACGCGCTCCGACGCGGCCATGGCCTGCTGGAGCGTGTTGTACTTGTCCGACAGGTCCTGCAGCGGCTGGAAGAAGCGGCGCAGGAGCTGCAGGAACGCGGCCACGGTGCCCACGGTGAGCGTGTGGCCGAGCACGCGCGAGGCGCCGCTCACGAGGAGCAGGGCCAGCGCCACCGTGGTCAACACCTCGATCACCGGGAAGTACAAGGCGTAGATCGTGATCGACCGGAGGTGCACGTCGAGGTGGTCGCGGTTGAGCGCATCGAAGCGCGCCCGCTCGCGCCCCCCACGCCCGAAGAGCTGCACCAGCCGGATGCCGCCCACGCGCTCCTGCACGAAGGCGTTGATCCGCGCCAACCGCAACCGGATGTCGCGGTACGCCTCACGCACCCGCAGGCGAAACAGCCAGCTCACGCCGAGCACGAACGGGATGACGGCGAACGACGCGAGCGCGAGCCGCCAGTCGGTGACCAGCATCGCCGCGCCGATCGCCGCCAGGGTGAACAGGTCGCCCAGCCCGGCGACCACGCCCGAGGTGAACAGGTCGTTCAGCGCCTCGATGTCACTGGTCGCGCGGGTGACCAGCCGGCCCACCGGGGTGCGGTCGAAGAAGGCGATCGGGAGCCGCTGGAGGTGCGTGAAGAGCTCGCGGCGCAGGTCCTGCATCACCCGCTGCCCCAGCAGTCCCGTGAGCACGGTCTCGCCGAAGGCGGCGCCGTACTGGAGCACGAGGGCCACCGCGAACAGCACGGCCGACGCGGTCACCAGCGCGCCGTCGCGATTGGGCAGGGCCACGTCGATCACGCGCCGGGTCAACAGCGGGCCGACCAGTTGCAGGCCGCCCTCGATGATCAGGCAGACGATCGCCCCCGCGACGAGCGGACGATACGGCCGCGTGTACGCGAGCATCCGGCGCATCAACCGGCCGTCGTACCCCTTCGCGATCGCATCCTCTTCGTGGAAGGCGGCCATTGGGGCGAATCCTAGCGTTCGGGGCTGCGCAGGGTAATCGTTCCCTCTCGTGACCACGCCGCCGCCCAACGCACTCCTCCTCTCCAGCGAGACGGCTGCCCTGCAGTCCGCCTTCGACGGGCAGTACGCCCTCGAGCGGGAGCTGGGGCGCGGCGGCATGGGCATCGTCTACCTCGCCCGCGACGTCAAGCTGGACCGGCGCGTCGCGATCAAGGTCCTGCCCCCCCTGCTCGCCGCCCGGGATGACATCCGGGAGCGCTTCGTGCGCGAGGCGCGCACCGCCGCCAAGCTGTCGCACCCGAGCATCGTGCCCGTCTACCGCGCCGACGAACTGCGCGGCGTCGCCTTCTTCGTCATGGCGTACATCGAGGGGGAATCGCTCGGCGACAAGATCCGCGACCGCGGCGCCCTGCCGGTGACCGACGTCCTGCGGTGGCTCCGCGAGGTGGCCCTCGCCCTCGGCTCGTCGCACGCCGCCGGCGTCGTCCACCGCGACGTGAAGCCCGAGAACATCCTCGTCGAGCGCGCGACCGCGCGGGCGGTGATGTCCGACTTCGGCATCGCCCGCGTGGAGCAGAGCACCACCCTCACCGAGGCCGGCCACATCCTCGGCACCGCCGCGTACATGAGTCCGGAGCAGGTGAACGGCGAGTCGCTCGACGGGCGCAGCGACCTCTACTCGCTCGGCGTCGTCGGCTTCCATGCGCTGACCGGCCGCCTCCCGTTCGAGTCGCCGGTGGCCTCGGCGCTGCTCGTGGCGCACGCCACCAAGCCTGCCCCGGCGCTCGGCAGCGTGTCGCCCGAGGTGCCGCGCGAACTGGCCGCCGTCATCGACCGGTGCCTGCGCAAGCGGCGCGACGACCGGTTCGCCGGCGCCGAGGCCCTGGAAGAGGCGCTGGCCCGCGCCAGCGACGCCCTGGCGGCCGCCGCGTCGCGTGGCTCGGCCAGTGGCGAGCAGGTGCTCTCGGAGCCCCAGGCAGCGGCCATCTGGCGCCGGGCGGCCCAATTGCAGGCCGAGGCAGCCTCGCGGCTGGAGCGCGAGTCGGCCGACGCCTCGCGTCGGGTGGAGGGACCGAGCCCGTCATCCGGGTACCGGGCGCGCGACGTGCAGCAGGCGGCCGTGGAGGCGGGCATCTCGCAGCGGTTCGTGAGGCTCGCGCTGGCCGAGGCGCGCCCGGCGGCAGGGGGCGTCCTCGCCCCGGTGGTCG
>JANLSF010000201.1:0-2209 GCA_031362285.1 Gemmatimonadota bacterium
CGGCGACTTCCTCAAGGCGGTGCAGCAGCAGGCGCTCCTGCCCGCGGCGGAGTCGGCGCGCTGCGCGGCCTGCGGCATGTCCCTCAAGGAGTTTCGCGCCTCCGGCCGGCTGGGCTGCTCGCGCTGCTACGCGGCGTTCGACGTCAGCCTGCGCGAGCTCCTGCGCCGCGTGCACGGCAACGCGCAGCACGTGGGACGCTCGTACGCGGGCCCGCAGCCGGCGCCGTGGCAGCGGGCCAACTCGGTGCGCGAGCTCCGCGACCGGCTCAAGCGCGCGGTCGAGCAGGAGGCGTTCGAGGACGCCGCGACGCTCCGGGACGAACTGCGGGGGATGGAGTGACGCTCGACCTGTCCCTGCTGCCCGACGGCGGCGCGGGCTGGCTCGACGGCTCGGGGGAGTTCCCCGACATCGTGCTGTCCACCCGCGTCCGGCTCGCGCGCAACATCGAGGGGTTCGCCTTCACGACGCGCGCGCGGGATGGCGAGCGGCTGCGGGTGCTGGCGCAGGTGCGCGAGGCGGCGGGCCTCGTGACCGGCCTGCGGGACGCGGTCACGGTGCGCGTGGACGAACTGGGCGAGGCGGACCGCCTGCTGCTGCACGAGCGCCACCTGGTGAGCAAGGAACTGGCCGGGCTCGATGCCCAGCATCCGCTCCGGGCGGGGGCGGCGGTGCTGGTGGGGCGCGACGTGAGCGTGATGGTGAACGAGGAGGACCACCTGCGGCTGCAGGCGCTGGTGGCCGGGTTCGCGCCCGAGCGGGCGTGGGAGGCGGCCCTCACGCTGGACCGCGAGCTGGGCACGAAGGTGCCGTTCTCGTTCGACACGGAGTTCGGCTTTCTCACGGCCTGTCCGACCAACACGGGCACCGGCATGCGGGCGTCGGTGTTGATCCACCTGCCGGGGCTGGTCCTGACCAAGGAGATCGCCAAGGTCCTGGCGGGGCTCCAGCAGATGGGCCTCACGTACCGCGGCCTGTACGGCGAGGGGAGCGAGGTGGTGGGGAACTTCTTCCAGCTCTCGAACCAGACGACGCTGGGCCGGAGCGAGGAGGAGCTGCTCGAGCACCTGACGCGCGTGGTGCGCCACGTGATCGAGCGCGAGGCGGAATCGCGTCGGGTGTTGCTGCGCGACGCGGGCTATATTATCGAGGACAAGGTGTGGCGCGCCTTCGCCACGCTGCGGCATGCCCGCATGCTGTCGTTCGACGAGGCGATGAACCTGCTGTCGGGTGTGCGGCTCGCGGTCGGCCTGAAACTGATCGCCGGGCTGAGTGTATATACTCTCAACAAGCTCCTGATCTTCAGCCAACCGGCGCATCTCGAGCGACTCGAGGGCCGGACGCTGTCGGAGAACGACGGTCTCCTGGTGCGCGCGCGGTACGTGCGACAGGTGCTGGCCGCCGAGGCGCCGCAAGCCGGGTAAGCGCAGGCTCACCGATCGAGGGCCAAGCATGAACGGGTACAACTTCACCGAACGGGTGCGCAAGGTCCTCGCCATGGCGCGCGAGGAAGCCGCTCGTCTCCACCACGAATACGTGGGCACGGAGCACATCCTCCTCGGCCTCATCCGCGAGGGCGAGGGGGTCGCGGCCGCCGTGCTGCAGAACCTCAACGTCGACCTCGACGAGATCACGCAGAAGATCGAGGAGACGGTCAAGAAGGGGAAGGCGGCGCAGACGACCGGCCCCGACCTGCCGTACACGTCGCGGGCGAAGAAGGTGCTCGAGCTGGCGATGGCCGAGGCCCGCGAGCTGACGCACAGCTACGTCGGCACCGAGCACCTGCTGCTCGGCCTGCTGCGCGAGGAGAAGGGGATCGCGGCGCAGGTGCTGACCGACGCGCAGGTGAGCCTCGAGCAGGCGCGCACCGAGACGCTCCGGTTGCTGGGCAATGAAGCGCCGCCGTCGGGCGCCCCCGGGACGGGGAGCGGCGCGCCGGCACCGCCGGCGTCGGCGACGCCGAAGGGGGAGAAGAAGTCCAAGACGCCGGCCCTCGACCACTTCTGCCGCGACCTCACGCAGCTCGCGGCGAATAACGAGCTCGACCCGACCATCGGACGCGCGAAGGAAATCGAGCGCGTGATGGAAGTCCTGTCGCGGCGCAAGAAGAACAACCCGGTGCTGATCGGCGAGCCGGGCGTGGGCAAGACGGCCATCGTCGAGGGCCTGGCCCAGCTCATCTCCGGCGGCAACTGCCCCGACGCGCTGCGC
>JANLSF010000226.1:0-3454 GCA_031362285.1 Gemmatimonadota bacterium
CGCTGCCGCATGACCTCGACCTCGCGCAGCATGGGCCGCGCCTGGCCGCGCTCGCGCCGGCGCTGGTCATCGGGGACGACGACCACTTCGGCGACTGGGCGGCCATTGACGCGCAGGTGCAGCGACTCGCCGCGGCGGGGATCCCGCACACGCTGCACCGGTTTGCGGGCGGGCACACGCTCGACGACGCGCTGCTGGCGGAGTTGGCGCGGCGCTAGCGACGCTCGGCGCCGCTACGCGGCCACGCGCACCGAACGCGAGCGCCAGTGCAGGAACCGGCGGACGGCGAGGGCGATCCCGGTCACCACGAGGACGACGGCCGCCAGCGACACGAGCGTGGCCACCGCCTGGCCGCCAAGCCCGAACACCTCGCCGGTGTGCAGGAACCGCATCCAGTTCCGCCAGCGCCGCGCCGCGCCGAGGTCGGCGTACTCGATCGTCTCGGTGAGCGCACCGGTGCCCGCGTGGAAGGTCAGGATCGTCTTGAGGTCGGGGCGGAAGCCGTTGCCTGAGGCCGCGGTGACGGTGAAGGCCGGCTCGTCGGCCGCGGGCAGGACGAGGCTCAGCGTCGCCCAGTCGGATCGCGTGGCCTCGGCGATCGCCCGCATCCGTTCGAGCGAGGGAGGACCGGGGGGCACCAGTTCGGTTGGCGGGGGCGTCGCCGCTCCCGCCGACGGCGTGTTGATCCGGGCCGGCGCTGCACTCCAGCGCGTGATCCACGCCTGCGGCCAGCGATACGACAGGAACACGCCCGACAGCGCGATCACGAACAACGGCAGGAGCGACCAGATGCCCAGCGCGTGGTGCCAGTTGAAGTCGCGCGCCTTGCCGGAGAGCCGGAGGTCGAGGATGGCCAGCGACCGGATGACGGTGCGCGTCCATCGGCGTGGCCACCAGAGGTAGATGCCGGAGCAGGTCAGCAGCAGGAACAGGAGGTTGGCGGCGCCGGTCGCGTCGCGCCCCCACCCGCCGCCGTTCGCCTGCCCCACCCACCGATGCCAGCGGCGCAGCGCCTGCATCGCCTCCTGCGCGCGGCCGGTGCCGGTGGGCGACAGCACCTCGCCCGTGTACGGGTCGACCAGCACCGTGCCACGCCTGCGGTCCACGTGGCGCAGCTGCACGGGCGCGTGCGGATCGCGGCGCAGGGAGACGATGCTGACGGCAGTCGGCTCGAGGCCCGCGCGCCGCAGCAGCGAATCGAGCGGGAGCCGGACAGCGCCGGGCGGTGGTTGCACCGTCGGCGTGCCGTCGACCGCCGCAATGACCTGCCGCTCGAACCCGAGCAGCGCGCCGGTCGCACTCATGATCAGGATCACCGCGCCGCCGGCGACGCCCAACGAGAGGTGGAACCAGAACAGGATGACGCGAAGGCGGGCGGCCATGGTGGAAACGCTCATACGGCCATCTTAGCGACCGTCGGCGCTCGTCGCCTTGATGGCCGCGCGCCGGCCGGGGCGCCGGGGCGTCCGTGCTAGTCGCGCCCCTTCCAGCGGTCGATCTCCCGTCGCTGTTTCTTGTCCGGCTTCCCCTGTTCGAAATCGAACGACACGTGCGCGAGCTTCAGCTGGAGTTGCGTGCGTTCCCGCACGGCGCGTCCCTCGGGGGTCTCTTCGTAGAGGGCCTGCGCGATGCTGGCCGAGCCACGCCGCGCGGCCAGCGCCTTGACCGTGACCTCCACCTCGATCGGGCCCTGCCGCACGCGCACCAGGTCGCCGACCTTCACGAGGCGCGAGCGCTTGGCGCGTTCGCCGCCC
This sequence comes from Gemmatimonadota bacterium, assembly GCA_031362285.1. Taxonomy (GTDB): domain Bacteria; phylum Gemmatimonadota; class Gemmatimonadetes; order Gemmatimonadales; family Gemmatimonadaceae; genus JACPPC01. The sequence goes on from JANLSF010000226.1 coordinate 1,755, forward strand.
ACTTCCACCTTGCCGCCGTCAATCCCCTCGGCGGCCAGGGAGCGCGTCTTGAAGAAGCGCGCTGCCCACAGCCACTGGTCGAGGCGGACGCGCTGGTCGTGCTCCCCGTCCTGATCCTCGGCCGGTTCCCCTCGCCGGCTCACTCGCCGTCCCTCTCGTCCGCCGCCTCCACCGACACCTCCGCTTCCCCCTCCTCGGTGTAGTGCACGAAGACCGTCCACGGCCGGCAACACACCTGGCAGTCTTCCTCGTATTGCTGGTGCGCTCCGCTGCCGGGGTCGAGTCCGATCGTCACCGACTCGAAGCAGTAGGGGCAGGTGACGTCGGCCTCCATGGCGGCGGTACCGTCGCCATGGGGGAACGCCTCGTCGAGCGACTCGTCGCCACCATCGAGGGCGTCGTCGTCGCGCGCCACGCTAGCGCGCACCGCCCGGCCCGGCCCAGGTGTCGATGCCGCCCGCCTGCTGGCCCACGTCCACGCTCGCCACGCGCCGGAGCGCCACCAGGTCGATGATGTCCACCGTGCCCGGCTCCGAACCGATCCCCTCGCAGGAGATGAAGGCGTACCGGTTGTCGGCGGTCACCGCGGCGCCGTGCACGACGCGGCGCGTCGTCTTGATGCGCGCCTTCTCGGTGCCGGAGGCGCGATCGAAGATCGACACCGACTGGTCCCGCTTGTTCGTGGCGATGATCGTGGCCCCGTCGTTCGTGATGGCGAGGTTGTAGATCCCGTTCCCGGCGGGAATGCGGCGCATGAGCTTCCAGTCGCTCGTGCGGATCTCCACGATCTCGCTCGACTTGTTGCACGCCACGTACACGAACGCGCCGTCGGGGGTCGGCTGCGCCCAGGTCGGGGAGCAGCCCGGGTCGCCGGCCTTGGGCATGTCCATGCCGTGGCCCCCCATGTCGTGCCCGGCCATCGCCGGGCCCCCGCGCTTCGGGGGCGGGCCGGTCATCCCCGTCTCCTTCCCCTTCGTGAGCATGAAGTGGCGCGACACGGCGAGTTGCCGCGTGTCGATCTCCACCATCAGGTCATCCATCATGCACGCCGAGTAGTGCTTGGTGCCCGCCGCGTTCAGGCGCGACCCGTGTGGCATGGTGCAGGTGGGAATGCGGGCGATCTCCACCATCTCGTCGAGCGCCACCACCGAGACGTCACTCGTCACCATCTCGCCATGCAGGTTGAAGTTCACCACGTAGGCGTAGAAGCCGTCCGGGGAGACCTGGGCCGTGGCGGGGAAGTTGCCGAGCATGACGTGGCCGAGCAGTTGGTCGGTGCCGGCGCGGTACTTCCAGAAGTGCCCGAACGGCGTGCCATGCGCGGTGGAGACGTAGTAGCTCCTGCCATCGGGGGCCATCGCCAGGCCGTGCGGCCCGTCGGGGTCGGTGGGCATCATCCCCACGGTGATGTCGTGGTCCACCCTCGCGCCGGTGGGGCCGAAGCGGATGAGCGCCACCTTGTCCACCGACTCCGACGCGACGTAGGCGAAGTACTCCTTCGTGGGCGGCGCGGGGACCTGCTCCGTGAGGATCGCGTTCGCCGGCGCCCGCACCTGCGCGTGCGCCGGCGACGCCGGGAGGCCGAGCGCCAGCGCGAACGCGCCGGCCATGCGCGGCAGGCGGCGCGCGCTCGTCATGGGACCACCGCCGGCTTGGGCTCCATCCGCACGATGAACAGCCCGTTGTTGAAGTCGTTGATG
>JANLSF010000889.1:0-6737 GCA_031362285.1 Gemmatimonadota bacterium
TCTCGCATCCCGGACCCTGGCGCCAGGCCTGGATGGCATCATCCAGCCCCGCCTGCGATTCCGGCAGCGACGGCACGATGAGGGTCGAGTTGTCCTGCTGCGCACCGTAGAGCCGGTAGGGAAAGCCGTTGTCGGTGTAGACCTGGTAGATCTCCCCCGTCGGCTGGTTGTACAGCGTGCTCCACGACTTCATGGCGTCGAGGGTGACCGTCGCCCCGCCGTCGTTCGACTGGATCATGATCTCGGGATGGACGGGATTGATCCAGAGGTCGTGGTTGTCGCCGTGGGGCACGCGCTGCGACGTGAACGTCTTGCCGCCATCGACGCTCTTCCAGTAGCCCTCCGTTCCCACGTACAGCTCGTCGGCGTTCGCGGGATGGGCGGTGATCGTGGTGTAGTAGAAGGGCCGCGTGATGAGCTGCGCGAAGCCCGAGACCTGCGTGAACGACGCGCCGGCGTCGTCGCTGCGATACAAGCCGCCGCCGGGCTTGGCCTCGATCAGCACGTACACGCGCTGCGGATTGGCCGGCGTCACCGCGATGTTGCTCTTGCCCACGAGACCGCCCGGGAGCCCCGTGACGAGCTTCGTCCACGAGGTGCCGCCATCCGTGCTCTTGTAGATGCCTCCCTCGCGCGCCCCCGAGATGATCGTCCATGGCTTGCGCTCGGCGCGCCACAGGCTGGCGTAGAGCACCTGCGGATTGCCGGGCATGAACTCGATGTCGACCGCGCCGGTGGAATCGCTCACGAAGAGGACCCGCTGCCAGCTGCTGCCGCCGTCCGTGGTCCGGTACACGCCACGCGCGTTGCCGCTCGTGAACGGGTTGCCGATGGCGGCGACGAAGGCCACGTCCGGATTGGTGGGGTGGATGCGCACCGCGCCGATGTTGCCGACGTCGGTCAGTCCCGCGGGCTTCCACGTGACGCCGGCGTCGGTGCTCTTGAACACGCCCTTGCCGATCGAGACGTTCGACCGGAGCCCGTCGGACCCGGTGCCCGCGTAGATGATGCTCGGGTCCGACTCGCTCACGCGAATGTCGCCCATCGAGCCCACGGGCAGCTGCCCATCGCTCATCGGTCGCCACGACTGGCCGGCGTTGGTGGTCTTCCAGATGCCGCCGCCCGTGGACCCGAAGTAGAAGGTGTGCGGTTGCTGGATGACCCCCGCCACGGTGGTGACGCGGCCGCCGCGTGCGGGGCCGAGCATCCGCCACCGGAGGGCGGAGAAGCGCTGCGTCGGCACCGGACTACTGGTCGCGGGCGGCGGCGTGCCTTGGCCGGTGGGCCGTGGGGCGGTGCGTGCCTGGGCGGCGAGCCCGGAGGTGGCGAGCACGACGTGCGCGGCGACGAGGCCGGCGGAGGTCCAGAGGCGGGGAGTGGGCGGCATGCGATGAAGTTCGGCCTCACAACGCCTCAATGGAAGGACGGTCCCGAGGAACGCGGGAGCTATCCGGACAGCGCCCTGGGCCAGTCGTGGGCACCGGCCGGATCCGGGTCGGGGGTTGGGTTGCGGAGTCCCGGTCGTGATGTTTCTCTTAACGCCGTAGCGTCGCTGGCCACTCTCGACCTCCACCCCGCCATGGAATCCGCCCTGGACCGCCACGTTTCCGTCTCCGGGATTGCCGAGCAGCTCGACCGTGACGGCGTGGCGCTGATCCCGGGCTTCGCGAACGGGGAGTGGCTCGCTGGCATGCGGCGCGCCTTCACGCACGCGTTGGAGCGTCCGCGCTGGAACACCTTCGACGGGTACCGGCAGACCGAGTTGTTCCGCCACATGGTCGAGGACGTCCTCCTGCTCGACCAGGGCTTCGTGGACCTGGCGGTGCATCCGATCGTGGCCGGCGTGGCGCGCGCCTACGTGGGCGCCGACGTGCAGCTGCGCGAGGCCAAGGGGTGGCTGTCGTTGCCGACGCAGCGCGATTTCCACGGGTGGCACGGCGACGCCTGGTATGACCAGTCGAAGGTCACGGACCGGATTCCGCGCGAGATGAAGGCCGCGCTGTACCTCACCGACGTGCGCTCCGGCGCCTTTGCGTACGTGAAGGGGTCGCATCGGCAGCAGGCGCCACGCGGCGTGGCGGGGCGGGACATCGGCACCACGTGGACCGGTGAGGTGCAGGAATGCCTTGGTCCGGCCGGCACGCTGGTGCTCTTCGACACCAGCGGGGTGCATCGGCAGAACATGCCGATCCTCGAGCCGCGGTGGGCCGTGTTCTACAACTACCACCAACCGAGCGTGCCGCTGCAGGCGGAGGATGTGGTGGCGTACCGCTACCATCCGCTGCTGCTCAACTCGGCCTTCCTCGGCGGCCTTGACGACGAGGCGCGGCGGTTGCTCGGCTTCGGCGACCAGACGCACTACCAGCCGGCGTGGCGGCGTCCGCCGCGTTTCGAGGGGATCCAGGCGATTGCCCGCGCCCTGCTGGTGGCCAGGCTGCGCCTCGCGGACCTGCCCAACCTCGTGAAGGACCTGATTCGGCCGATCGTGAAGTGACGACGGGATCGCTGCGCATTGCGCTCGCCTCCAACCTGGCGCCGCGCAAGATCGGGTCGATGGAGGAGACGTTCGTGGCGTTCGCGAAGCGCGCGCACGCGCGCGGCCACGAGGTGACGCTGTTCGTGCGCACGCCGGTGCACCCGTGGATGGAGCGTGAACTGGCCGCCTGCGGTGCGCGCTGGCGATCCATCGCCGACGTCGAGGCGTCGTTCGTCGCCGGCTCCGCGAGCCTGCGCCGCGACTTCGACGCGCTCCTGTTCACGTTGCTGCCGCTGCGCGGCCGCCTCGCCATGCAGGCCGCCCTCGCGTGGCCCCTGCGCATGGTCTACCTCGACGAGAATTCGCAGTCGCTCGATGCGCCGCACCCCGACGTGCTCCGGCGGCTCAGTTACCGCGTCATGCAGGCGCGCCTGTCGGCGCTCGCCTGCTGCTCCGACTATGTCCGCCGACGCGATCGGGACATCATGGGGCTCGACGTGCGCGGGGCGCGCGTGATCCACAACGGCGTGAATGTGGACCGGTTTGTCATGCAGGCGGGGCGCGCCCCCGGGCCGCCCCGCGTGCTCACCGTGAGCAACCTGATCCGCGACAAGGGCATCGACGTGCTCCTCGAGGCGTTCGCGCGCCTCCCGCACCCCGGCGCCCGGTTGTCCATCGTCGGCGACGGGCGCGCGCGGCAGGCGCTCGAGGCGCAGGCCGCCGCGCTCGGCATCGCGTCGCGGGTCACTTTCCATGGCATGCGCGACGACGTCGAGGCATTCCTGCGCACCGCCGACGTGTTCGTCCATCCGGCACGGTGGCACGAGGCGTTCGGCTACACCATCGCCGAGGCGATGGCGTGCGGATGCGCGATCGTGAGCACCGACGGCGGCGCCCTGCCGGAGTTGATCACCCACGGCGAGTCCGGGATCCTCGTGCCGTCCGAACAGCCACAGGCGATGGCCGATGCCGTTGCCGGCCTACTCGATGATCCGGCGCTGGCCCGGCGTCTCGGTGCCGCCGCGCGAGCCAAGGCCGAGCGGAGTTTCGCGCTCGGGACGCAGGTGGACGCGCTGGTCGCCCTCGTGGAAGAGGCGGCGCGCCGCTAGCCGCGCGCCGCCCCGGGACCCGTCACTTCCGCGTCGGCCAGGGCACGCCCTGGTTCTTCGCGACGGCGGCCATCCCCTTGTAGGTGAACTTCTGCACGCGCTTCCCCTCGTAGGTCTCGGTGGTGTAGAGGTTCCCCTTCGAGTCGGTGGCGATCGAGTGCACGGCGAAGAACTGCCCGGGCTGCCGTCCGCCGTCGCCGAACATCGTGATTACCTCGAGCGACTGGCGGTCCATCACGTACACGCGCTCGTTGCGCCCGTCGGCCATGAAGATGTACTGCTGCGCCTTGTCCTTCGAGAAGGCGATGTCCCACACCGAGCCGTCGCCGCGCGTCTGCGGGTAGAGCCGCTTCTCCTTCACGAACTCCCCGGACTTCTTGAACACCTGGATGCGGTTGTTGACGCGATCGCACACGTAGACGAGGCCGTCGGTGCTCGGCTCGGCGCAGTGCACGGGATTCCGGAACTGCGGCGCCGGCGGGGCGTCGGGATTGTACGGGCCCATGTTCGTGTCGACCGGCGCCTTGCCGTAGGCGCCCCAGAACCGCTTGATCTTCCCCGTCGTCATGTCGATCACGGCCACGCGCTTGTTGGCGTAGCCGTCGGCCACGTACGCCTCGTTGGCCGGCGGGTCGAAGGTCAGCTTGGCCACGCGGCCGAAGTGCGTGCTGTCGCGACTGGCCGCGTCCTTCTTCGGCGTGCCGATCTGCATGAGGAAGTTGCCGTCGTGCGTGAACTTGAGGATGTGCGAGTCGCCGGTGCCATTGCCGCCGATCCACACGTTGTCCTTGTCGTCCACGGCGATGCCATGGTTCGAGTTCGGCCACACGTAGCCCTCGCCGGGCCCGCCCCACGCCTTCACGAGGTTGCCTTCGGGGTCGAACTCCAGCACCGGTGGCGCCGAGCTGCAGCACTCGCCGAGGGGCGGCGTGGCCGTGCTGCCCGATTCCGTGCGCTGCTCGAGGGTGGACTCCCCGCGGTGGATGATGAAGACATGGTCGCGCGCGTCGATGCCGACGCCGATGGCCGAGCCGATGATCCAGTGGTTGGGCAGCGGCTTGGGCCACGCCACGTCCACCTCGAAGCGCGGCGCCTGCACGGTCGGTTGCTGCGGCGTGCCGGCCTGCAGCGCCTCGCGGGCACCGAGGGCGACGAGGGCGACGAGGGTGCCGGCGACGGCAAGCGTGGTGCGCGTTCGCATGCGACGAACTCCGTGGGGGGGAAGGCGCCGCCGCCTGCTGCGGCGGCGCGGGGTCGGACGTAGATTCGCGCGGTGCGCGACCTTGCCAGAATACGACCAAGAGGTGGATGGCGTCCAGAGCGCCCCCGACTGGGCTGGCGGGGGCGGGTGGTGCTCGCCGGCGTGGTGGCGACCGCGGCGCTCGTCGGGGCCGTCCGCTCGCTGTCCGCGCACGAAATTCCGCCGAGCGTCGTGGTGGTCGCCTTCGTCAAGCCGGAGCCGGGCCGCGTGCGGATGCTGGTGCGCGTCCCGCTCGAGGCGATCCGGGACATCGACTTTCCGGATCGCCGCCCCGGCGTGATGGACCTGGCGCGCGCCGCGGTGCTGCTCGAGGGTGCCGCGCGCACCTGGATCGCCGATGACCTGGCCCTCCTCCAGGGTGGCACGCGGGTGGCGGGGCCGGCCATCACCGGGGTCCGCCTCGCCGTGCCGACCGATCGCAGCTTTGCCAGCTGGGCGGAGGCGGAGGCGCACCTGGCGGCACCCCCGCTCCCCGACAGCACGGAGATGCCGTGGCAGCGCGCCTGGCTCGACGTGGCGCTGGAGTCGCCGGTCACGGCCGACGGCGGGCGCGTGTCCATTCGCCCGTCCTTCGCGCGGCTCGGCCTCCGCACCACCACCGTGCTGCACGTGATCGTGGCCGACGGCACCGACCGCACCATGCTCTACGAGGGGGACGCGGGCGCGATCGGCCTCGATCCGGGGTTCCTCGACGTCGTGGGGGCCTTCGTGGTGCGCGGCTTCTCGCACATCCTCGACGGCATCGACCACCTGCTGTTCCTGTTCGCCCTCGTGATCCCGTTCCGGCGGATCCGGCCGCTCGTCGGCATCGTCAGCGCGTTCACCGTCGCGCACTCGATCACGCTCGCGGCCTCGGCGGCCGGGATCGCGCCCGACCTGAGCTGGTTCCCCCCGGCCATCGAGTGGCTGATCGCGCTGTCCATCGTGGCCATGGCGCTGGCGAACATGCTGGGGCTCGCCGGGTCCCGACGCTGGGTGGCCGCGTTCGCGTTCGGCCTCGTGCACGGGTTCGGCTTCTCGTTCGCGCTGCGGTCGAGCCTCCAGTTCGCGGGCGGACACCTCGCCAGCGCGCTGCTCGGATTCAACCTCGGGGTCGAGCTCGGGCAACTGGCGGTGCTCGCCGCGGTCGTGCCCGTGCTCAACGCCTTCCTCAAGCGGGTGCCCTCGGAACGGGCGGTGGTGGTCGTGCTCAGCGCCGTGGTGGCGCACAGCGCGTGGCACTGGATGACGGAGCGCTGGGACGCGCTGCGTCGCTATCCGCTGGACTGGCCCGTGCGTGACACGGCGTTCTGGATCGCGCTGCTGCGCGGCAGCGCGGTCCTCGCGATCGCCGCGCTGGCGCTGTGGGGGCTGTCGTGGGTCGAGCGGCGGTTCCGGCTCGAGCCGGTGGCGACGCCGTGAGCCGCGTGCGCAGGCCGGCGCTCGCGGTCGCCATGGTGGCCGTCGTGTCCGGGCTCGGTGCCGCCCTTCCGGCGCTCGCGTCGGGCCAGTCGGCCAGGCCGCGCACCACGCAGGACGGCGTCTTCACGGCCCCCCAGGCCGAGCGCGGCAAGGACCTGTACCTGACCCTGTGCCAGTCCTGCCACGCCGCCATCACCCATACCGGACCGATCTTTCGGCGCAACTGGTCTGGACGGGCGCTCGTGGAACTCTACACATTCATGAGCACCCGCATGCCGAAAAGCGAGCCGGCGAGCCTGTCGCCGGAGACGTACGCGGACCTGCTGGCCTACATGCTGCAGATGAACAAGATGCCGGCCGGGAGCACGGAGCTCCTCCCCGACGTCGCGACGCTGCAGCAGGTGCGGATCCAGCTGGCCGTGCCACCCAAGAGGACGAAGCGATGACACGTCGGGGAACGCGATGGGGCGCGGCTGGACTGGCCGCCGCC